>JAKITI010000012.1 GCA_021648145.1 Gammaproteobacteria bacterium | reverse complement strand
TGACCCTTTCTGTATCAGACAACAGCAAACTCACAGCATCTACACCTTTTTCTATTATGGTAAATAAGAAAAACCTTCCACCAACAATCGGTGGAACACCGAGTAAAACTACTTTTTATGCCACACGTAAGTACACCTTCAAACCCACTACTAATGACCCTGAAAAAGATAAGTTAACGTTTTCTATTGAGGGTGCTCCTGACTGGCTCAATTTCAATGAAAATACAGGGGAAATATCGGCTCAACCAACAATCAATGATATTAGCCCTACTCGATATGAAGTGACTATTTCTGTCTCAGATAACGCTGGAAATAAAAGATCTCTGAAACCCTTCACTCTTTCTGTGCAAGCAGGCATAAAAACAGCAACCATTAGCTGGACTGCACCGACCAAAAATGCTGACGGATCGGAACTGAACGATTTGGACGGTTATAGAATTTATTACGGACCGACTAAAGCAAGACAATATGAAAATAAAACCGAACAATTCGGAATAGGAATTGATTCCTACATGATTGAAAATTTACAGTTACCTGAGTACTTTTTCTCAATGACAGCTATTGATACTCTTGGTAATGAAAGTGAATACTCAAAGAGCGTTAACAAACAAGTTGATTAATCTTTTTGGAGGAGAAATATTAGCGTAGCACTGCACTGTATGTTGCCCTATATTTCTCCGCCATGTGTCTTGATGACAACTTACTCCGCAAAAACTGAAGCCCTGCTTCTGACTTGAAAATAAAAGGAGTCCTGTTGTTCGCAAAATAATTGATCTCTTCTATGAACTTTGGTTTTGGGTTGTCTGGATCAATAATTGTACCGAATTTACCTGTGCCTAAAGCTGCCGGTATTCCACCAACGGCGGTAGAAATCACTGGAATTTTAAGTGCAAGCGCCTCTAACAGCGTCATAGGTAGACCCTCATGCATGGAAGTAATCAGTAATAAATCTAATTTTGCAAGATAAGCTGACACATTTCGTTTAAAACCCATCAAAAAAACATTATTTCCAATATTGTAATGTGATATGAGATTTTTTGTGTCATCAAGCAATGGTCCCTCGCCAAAAATATAGAATTCATATAACGATGGATCCTTTTTTACCAGGTGGGCAGCTATCTCTATGAAAAGATCAATTTGTTTGACAGGTACAAGCCTTCCCACAAATGCTATTTTTATTCGATCATCAAAAAAATTCGCATCTATAGTTGCTTTCGATTTTTTTACGACCTCATCAATATCAATGCCATTCTCTATTGTCACAATGCTATTTTTATGAAAAATTTTCTGTAACTTTTGAGTCAGTTCATCTGAAACAGAGATCACACATTTTTGTATATATTTACCACACATCACATCCAGCCGCTGCATAATAGTTTTATGCATCTGCCAAAAATTGAAAGTGAATTCTGGTGCTCCGTGACACGTTCGAATAGAAAGTGTACGCAAAGAAAGCAATGTTGCTATAGAACCAATGATATTTTCTTTAAATCGATGCGTGTGTATCAGATCAGGTTTCTGACTATAAACCTGCTTTATAATTTTAAATAAAATCTGAACTGTATTGAGCCTGGTTTCATCAAAAACAGTTACGCTTATATTTTGTTCAAGTAAGTTTTGTTCGAGTAAACCATGATTTAAAAGAATCACGGATAGTGAAATATCAGAATACTGATCCAGTTCTTTTGCCAGATTGTATAACTGAACTTCAGCACCCGCCCATAAATCTCCAGATGCGATATGAATCACTTTAATTATTTTTTTCGAATGAGGCATAGAGATCTATTTTTTAAAAATACGCTTGATCGCATTCAATGAGCGACCACACACATACGAGTGAACAGGAAGCGTTATTAATCTATCTGCAAAGCAAGTTGCATTAGGGTAATCGCCTTTTTTTTCAAGGAAAATATCCACGCCATCAATTTTTGGTAACGGTTTATCGTACATTTTTGAAACACCCACTCCAGACTGATGCAAGGCGTTCAAAACACGCTCTCTATCATCATGATCTTTAAGTAGTAACGGATAACGTAGCAACCTTGAAGCACCGTCAGAATCACATAACCCCACAACATCAACCACACTTTTACAATCAAATGTTGCCATGAGTTGCCTGTATCGATTTTCAACAACAGCGCCACGAGCGTTATATTCGATCAGGTTTGCAGGCAAATCATAAAACGTATTCCAATCCATTCCCCCTATAAATAAAAGCTCTTTATATTTTGTTTCACCTAATTGCAAAAAGGGCGCTTTTTCAATCCACCAATAGACTTTCGGATTAATGAGCCGATTATAAAGTAAAACTTTTATTTTTCGCTTCAAAAAAGCACGTTTTGATTTTTTTCCAGTCAATAATGGCTGTTCCAAATAATCGTCAAGAGAATCATCTCGGCATAAAACTGCACCACCGCCCATCAAATTAACAGGTTTACCACGCCCAAAACTCAATACAACCAAGTCACCCAACCAAATATTGGTCGCACCTGGATCCCGAAATGCCTGCGCACTATCTTCGATTAAAAGAAGCTTGTTTTTTTTTGTGAGTTGCCGAATAGCAATAAGGTCTTCCGGAATACCCAAAAAATTAACGGCAATCACTGCGACACTATTTACAGTAATTTTTTCAGCTATTTTTTCCAGCGCCATCCGAGGTTGATCTTCACGAAAATCAACAAGCACAGGACGTGCTCCCGCATAAACAACGGCACTTACCAGATCAGGACATGCATACGCAGGTATTAAAACTTCTGGTGTATGAATCTCTTTTTTGCGACGAACAGCGGCCAATACAGCCGAAGCCAGAGCGGCGGTTCCTGAGTTGTAATAATGGACTTTGAAATCACCAAATACAGATTCTAAAACAGCGTTTGCATTTTCAACGCCTTTAAACCTGATTAATTCACCAACAACCGCTTCCTGATAAAACATATTATCTCTTTGATGGTTGCCAGGTTGTCATACGTGTTCCTGACAAGAAAAGAAATATGGCATAAGCAATAGCAATGTTTGATTCAACAAAAAAGAAAGGAATTTTGATGAAAGTATTATTTCGTATCGACTCAGACATAAAGCCCACCAACACCAAACCATAGAATATGAGCTGCAAACCAAAGATCATGGCATAAAAAACACTACTGACTGCTAAAATGGCAGATATCAACAGCGTCATGACCATAAAAAAAGGAACCAGCCAACGCATGATTTTATGACTCCATACAAAAAAAGAAAAAATACCGAACTTTAGCGGGTTAAGCACTTCCACTTTTTTTGCAAGGGCAGAAATACCTCGCAATACAGTGCGAACTTTACGCTGAAATTCTTTTTTATTATCTTTAACATCTTTATAGTAACCATGAACATCCGCCGCAGAGATAGCAAAATAACCTTTTTTTACACAGCTTAACGCCGTATTAAAGTCACTGGGCACGTCAACATCCCACTCGTCACAAATACTTTTTCTTGCAGCAAAAAAAGAGCCGCTCAGCCCAACCAAACTACAAACCTCTGTTTCCATACGGCGCAACCACATTTCATAGCGCACATAAAGGCCTTCGCCAACGACTTTACCATCCCCACTAATGAAGCGATCTTCACTGGAAACTGCACCTACAGCCGGATCATCAAAGTACCGAACCATCTTGCCAATGGCATCTTTTGGAATATCTGTCGCGGCATCAGAAAATATTAAAATATCACCTGTTGCTTCATTAATCGCTTTCCACTGCGCATATTCTTTACCTTTATGTTCATCCACACGCATTAAACGAACGCCCTCATTTTCATATCGAGAGATAATTTCATGTGTGTTATCAGTAGACGCATCAGAGGCAACAATAATTTCAAACTGGCTAGAGGGATAATCAATTGCCAGCGCATTATCGAGCTTTTGTGCTATTCGTGCTTCTTCGTTATGCACAGTAATAATCAGCGTCACACTCTGTACATCATCCTTATTTAAGGAGGAAGGAGGCAACGCTCTCTTTTTCATTAAAAAAAGAAGAACAGGGTAGATAAAATAGCTGTAGATTGTTCCGATAAAGACAATCCAAAATATAAATTCCATTCGGTATCCGATCTGTATTTGTTTTGTTTTAAATTTCTGAAAATGGATTGACTATGATCAAACCTTCTATTTGCTGCTGATGTTGTAGATCTTCACTATAAAGAATTTTACACTCTACCTGGAGAGCTTCCGCGCTATTCATTAACAAACTGCCTAATATATGCTTTAAATTCAAATAACGCTGGTTTAATATCAAGGAAACGATTAATTTCATGCTTTGTTTTGAACGGTCGAATCATGACAAACTGTATACAGCGAGTGATTTTTTCAACGACAGTATAACGCCCTGACTTCAAATAAATATACAGCCCATCAACATCACCTAACAACCACCTTAATCGAACTCCCTTACGATACTCTTCCTCAATTGGAGGTGCGGTTTTCATTTGGGATGAATACACCCAGCGAGGAAAGTTAACGCCTGAATCAATTGATAATTGCAGGGATCCCCAAAAACGTGTATTTACTTCCATCAAATAGGGCTGGCCTGCTGGGTCTATTCTAAATTCAACCATCGCGACACCATGCCACTTCACTTTGTTTAACAAACTTTGTGCATAATCCTTTAAACGTTCATCTATCTCAATGCTTTCACTCAGCACGCTCACCCCACCCCAAGGTGGCTTTTCTCGAATGCGCCTGTGTGCAAAAAATGCTTTGGGCTCTCCTTTATCATAAAAACAAAATATTCCAGCCCCATGCCCCGGGATAAACTCTTGAATCATAAATTCATGGGTAACAAGATATTTATCATTATCAAGTGCTTTTTTTAAGTCCAGAACAGATTGCAATATTCGCACTTGCGTACTCACCCACCTGTTATTTTCAAAAATATGTGAAAGTGCAGGTTTGAGCACACAAGGATAAATTTGATTATTAACGTCTAACTCTTCAGCACATGCATAAAACTTTGACCCTGGCACAGGAATGTTTAATTCAGGCGCTACTTTAGTAATTTTTACTTTATTCGCAATATTCATTACTTGTTGATAGGATGCGAATGGTAATTCTACGTTGGGAATTTTATCTTTATAAATCAATATCAATTGACTTGTAATTTCCGTGACAGGCAGTAGTAAATTTATCGAATATTTTAAAATTACCTCTGATAACCAATTTATAAAGGCATCAGGGCTGTTTTTTGCCGATGGACATTGCAAATATAAATGAGAGAATCGAGAATTTGCCGCTAACGCATCTTCCATAGAGTCAGCGGTAATGACACGGGTATTTTCTAATGCACCAATTGAGCGAGAAACTGCTAACGCGCTTCGTTGGTTGGCATCTAACACCAATACAACTGTTTTGTTTGTATCTTTTAAAGGCATAAAATTAAGAATCAATTTATTGAGTGGTTAATTACACAGTGGTTGTTAGTAACACAAGTCAAACAACATTATAAAAGCATGACGCTTTGGCACATCCAATAGAACATTTTTTAGCTGCTTTTACATTTTGAATAGCTGTATTGGTATGTGTTTTCCATAATAAGAAAAGTCATTGTCAGTTGTGAATATTTCTGACTTTAATCGAAATGCCACAGCACAAATCAGAAAATCAATGTGAGAACCTTGAACACCTTTTGAGCGGCATGTATTTGAAAATATTGCTGCCTGAACATAGTCGTCATCAGTAATCTGCGTATTTTCAAAATATCTTAACTTATCATTAAGTTTTTCGAATCGGGATTTGTCGCTATAGCCCGACAAGACTTCTTGCCTAATTGATCCAATTATAACCACTCTTTGATCAGAAATAAGGCCCTCTAACTCTTTGACATGCAACTCATATAGTTGTCGTTTTGATCTTAAAGCATATGACCATATTGGAGTATCTACGATAACTTTCAATGCTCTCTGGCCTTTTTATAATCATAATCTGAATCTGGCTCCAACTTACCAAATAAAGATAGTATTTCTAACTGTTTACGTCGGTTTACAAACTCTTTTAAAGCATAGTTAACAGTATCTTTTTTGGTTTTTAACCCGCTAATAAGTAAGGCTTCCTGCAATAACTCATCGTCGATTGCTAAATTTGTCGCCATTTTGACACCTCCTTTTCCACACAATACTTCACACAAACTAATGCGTCAACATGTAATTAATCTTGATAACCTGGCAATATGACTATAAGGAGATATTTTCATTATTTTTTCAGTTTATATCGAATCGATTATTTAGATTGACAATCGGGTATATTCGGGTCTGATTAGAACAGACACTATAAAAATCACATCTGAATTATTAGCTTTTATCTCTGAAATAGATGAGTTTAAGGGAGCTTGGCGTGCCCTTGGCACTTTAGCACCCGACCATTTGATTGCTTTGCGCCGTGTGGCGACTATTGAGAGTATTGGTTCTTCAACACGCATTGAAGGGAGTAAGCTCAGTGATCGTGAAGTGGAGAAGCTGCTGGGCAAATTAGAAATTAAAAAGTTTGAAACACGAGATGAGCAGGAAGTTGTTGGTTATGCTGATTCTATGGAAATGATTTTTCAGTCATGGAACGAGATTCCCATTACTGAGAATCATATAAAGCAACTTCATCGTGATTTATTTTTCATATAACAGTAATACCGCCGCTAGCCACGCCACGCATTAATTTAGGTCTTATTTGTAAAGTTTCAACTTACCACTACAATAAACATTATAGCAGAGACTTTATAAATGAACATCAAAATGTGATTCTAAGTATACTGTGAAGGCTATAAATTATAGCCTATCATTACTACACATAAAAACACGAGATGATTTTGAAGTTAACATAATAAAGTTAAAGATATCAGGTGCTGAATTTTTACAATACACAAAAATTTTTAAGCTGCCAACCGCCACCTATGAGGGAACACCGATAGAAATGAAGACTGTACTTCACGTTATAGATACCACTGGACCAGGGGGTGCTGAAACAATTTTTCTTCAACTCGCAAAAAAGGTCGCTGAAAATGGGCACAAAAGCATCGCCTTGATTCGAGGAAGTGGCTGGGTTCAATCTCAACTGGAACAACTTAACATTCCCTTTTACGTTATCGACTGCAAAGGCTCCTTCAACCTTAAATATCTATTATCACTCGTCAAACTGATCCGAGCAGAAAAAGTAGACATTATTCAGTCTCATTTGCTTGGCTCCAGCGTCTATTGCAGCATGGCTGGCATAATTACAAAAACCCGTGTCATTTCTACATTTCATGGAATAGTCGATATATCGCCAAACGAACGTTTTCGAAAAATAAAACTTCTGGCATTGCGACTTGGAAGTAGTAAGATCGTAGCTGTTACGGATATATTATACAAAATGATATGTGACTTAGGAACCATCCCAAGTTCAAAAATCACAACTATCTGCAATGGCATTGATATTAGTTTATATAAGAAAATCGCTACT
This sequence comes from Gammaproteobacteria bacterium, assembly GCA_021648145.1. Taxonomy (NCBI): domain Bacteria; kingdom Pseudomonadati; phylum Pseudomonadota; class Gammaproteobacteria; species Gammaproteobacteria bacterium. Next base: position 93,885 of record JAKITI010000012.1, on the reverse strand, counting down.
CAAGAATATCGTGATAAGCTAAACATTAACAAGGGGGATATCTTAATTGGTTCGCTGGGCAATATACGCACCCCAAAAAACTATCCGCTGGCAATTAAAACAATTAAAGAAATCCATAAACAAGGGTGGAAAGTTCATTATGCTATTGCTGGACAAGGCAATGACAAGCAGATGGCTCCGCTTATAAAGTTAATTGATGAACTTGACCTAAACGATTATATGCACCTTTTAGGATTCACAGAAAAAACCCAATCATTCCTTTCCTCGATTGATATTTTCTTAATGAGTTCCTCTTCAGAAGGGCATCCACTGGCGTTGACACAAGCCATGGCAAATGAACTGCCCATCGTATCAACAAAGTCTGGAGTAGAATTAATTGCCATAGATAAAAAAGAAGCTCTGATAGCAGATTCAATGACACCCACAGATTTAGCAAGTGCAATCATATCACTTCTTAATGATGATGGTTTGGCTAAAACTATTGGACAAAACGCTTTCTATAAAGCTAAAGAAAAATTTACATTAAATGCTATGTGCTCTTCTTATTTAGAGATTTATGAATTACCTAAGTTCAATTCATAAGTGCATAACCGATTAAATCATTTGTACTGATTTCAGTGAGTGTAGCAGTCTAATTAAAGTCATTACTCCTCTGGGATTGATACAAAGGGGAAATGGTTAGAATACTCTTACTTCCTCTTGTGGAATGCCTCTAGGGCGCGTTAAATTACAGATTTACAACAATCTACCCCAAGTGTGAAAATATTTTCTGAAAATTTTCACCTATAGCACTGTAAGCATACTTTTTTTCGATAATGGCTCTAGCATTCTCTCCTAACTCTTTAATTTTTGATGGTGTATTCAGTAACATATACGTGTACTCTATAAATTGCTGTGCTGTTTTTGCAAACATGATACTTTCATTATGCTTAACATCAATACCCTCACATGCAATAGGATGAGCAACAATAGCCTTGCCTAAAGCCATTGCATCAAGTATTTTTAACTTCGTACCACCACCATCCATTATTGGGCACAAATATACTGATGCCTGCTCTAAATAAGGACGGACATCAGGAACAGCGCCATGAACAATAAAACCAGCCTCAGACTTAGCAAACTCAAGCATTTTCGGTGATGGATTTGGGCCAATGATATCAAAAATAATATCTGGCACTTTTTTTAACATATTAAAATATATATTATCCATTAAGTAATCCACTGCTTCTTTGTTCCAATAAGCACTCAAGAGACCAGCAAATACCACCCGTTTTTTATTTACCACAATATGATGGTTATATAAAAAATAATCTAAATCAACACCATTTGGGATTACATCAACATCTAAAGGTACATCAACAGAGTTCACTAAGCGCTCTTTATCCAAGTAAGAGCAAACTATATTTTTAGAATAATATTTACAATTCTCTTTTTCATATGAGAGTAGCTTCTTTCCTTCTAGAAAATAGTATATTTTTTTTAAAACATTACGTTCATTATTTGCTCTACGCAACATCATGTCTGACTCAATATTATGATGATCAAGAGTCAAAAGAATACCTTTAAAGAACTTTCTAAAAATATCAAGGCTAATAGTGTCAAAATGAACCACATCAAAATTATACACTTCCAACCAATTTTCAATTTTTTTCTCATATTCTTTTGAGCGCAGCCAATTTAATGTATAAGGCGTTCTACCAAACAAGCTTTTTAGTGCTAATAAGGGCTTCCCCAACATCTGGTTGTCTATTGGTATATCAATATATTCAAATGCATAACACAATGTTTTTAACTCCAACTCACATTCAATTAACCCACTTTCGATATCAGAATAAAATGGTTTCAGTAATGCCTTCTGGTTAAATGCTAAAATGTAAACATTATGATAACGAGATAACTCTTTCACAAGATTGTAACTACGTTGAAGCACCCCACCGAATGGTGGGTACGGAATAAGGTGTGATAGCCAAAGAATATTTTTTCTATTTTTTGTCATTTATATTTAGTTATTCATTATTTCGCGGGCTTGTTCAGAGACTCCCTAAGAGCAATTGAAGCTGAGAGATTTTACCCAAATTTACTTAATTACCTCTATCAGCTTTATTGCTCGGTTTACCAAAAGCCATCACTTTAACTTTGTTCAAAATTGATTTCCAGTTTTGTAGTTCAATATTTCCAGAACGTATAGCCATAATTGCAGTTTGCAATCTAGCTTTCCGATATAGTTTATTAAAATCTTTTTTATCAATGCTTGATATATGTTCGTATGGTTTCCATTCCTCACTCGGCAAATATATATTATCAATAAAACCATATTTAACAGATATATCGTATAGCTCAGAACCAGGTACAGGCATTGCAGTACACCAACTGGTATAGTCGAGTATCCCTTTACGCCACAGTTTGTAGGCAAAACTAATGGTTGAATTGATTTCCTCAGGGGTCTCTATTTCAATTTTTCCATTTTCTTCCCAGTAGTTATACATCATTAAAAAGCCAAATACTTTAATACCTTCTTTAGACCATAATTCACATGCGCGTACCGTCTTTTCGAGTGACATACGCTTTTTAATACCTTTCAGCACTCGTTGGCTAGTACTTTCAATCCCTACTCGTACTAACCAAAAATTGGCCTTTTTCATCCAGTAGGCAAGTTCTTCATTCATTGGCATAACCCGCATATTACATTGAAAAAACATATCTTTATGGTTTAATGCTGCTAGCGCCTTGCATAATTCTATAGACCATCCAAGACGAACATTAAGTTCGTCAGAATGAAAATAAATTTCTCGATAGCCCATATTGTAAAGTTGATCAACTTCATCTGCGACACTTTTTGGAGTTCTTGTTCTAAATAATGGCCCCCCTTCTACTCTAAACACGGGGTTAGCACAAAATACACACCTTAAAGGGCAGCCTCGTGTAATAACAATTTCAGTATTCTTGCTACTTTTGCTATAACTAACACCTGTAAAATCATCAGGGTTCATTAAATCACGAGCAGGGAATGGAATAGAATCTAAGTCATCAATAAGATTTCGAGGCGCTGTTTTGAAAAAAACATTATTTTGCAGATATGCAATACCGTTTATTTTTGGTAAAAAATTTGGGAGTTCATTGTAGTGCTTAACTATCTCTAAAAAAGTATTTTCACCTTCGCCGATGGCACAAATATCAGCCCCCGTTTCACGAAGAGATTGTTCGGCATGTGTCATGACATGTGATCCACCAATTACAACAGTTAGATTTTTAAACTTTGCTTTAATTTCTCTAATCATGTTGAAAGAAACTTTTGCGGAGTACGAAGTAAAAGATATTGCATATATGTCTGTGTGAGATTCAGACAGCAGATCAATATGGTAACTGAAGGGATGTTTTTGAGAAATATAGTGTTGCTCTGTATTGGGCAAGTGTTTTCGAATAAAGCCGGCAAGATACAGTAAACTTAAGTTGGGACTAGGTTGATCTTTCCCTAGTACTGAACCATGAGCGTCCGCATATATAATTCGCATATACTCTTACCTACTATTTTAATCAACAACCCCACGGAAAGCCTTCTCACTTGAGCTCAAATTCGCTTCGCGAAGAGGGGTATATTGGTTGGCCTTAAAAGGCAGTCAAAGTCAACTCATCATCCATGAAGAAAAGAGCGTCGCTCCTGATGAACCCTATTTTTTGACCAGCACACTTTCATACAATTTCCTGATTAGAAAGAATCTTCCGCCACATGCTAAAAATGCTTTAAATTTAGACTATGGACTTCCGATTAAACATCTAAAAGGGATGTCTAGGCTATGAGTTCAGTAAATTTTTACTTTAAGCCTTGGTTAAGAGCTTTGCAGTTATTTTCTTGAATTCCTAGTTTTAAAGGGTTTCTATCATGAAGCGGAAGATTCTTTCTAATCAGGTACAATTTTGCTAAATAAAAATTTATCTTGTTAACAGCACTGCTACTAATGAATAGCTGCGACCAAGCAAATATATATAGCAAATAGGTATATTCCTAACGATAAAACCTAGCCCATAACTATGAAAAATTCTTGCGGACATCATAATTGTTAGAGTAATTATGAGAGATATAACCAAGATAACGTAAATATTCGATAAAAATAACAAACTCATTAATAAAAATATATGCAAACAACCAAAGAGCAATGCTATCTTGGCAACGTTTGATGCTTTAAATGCCATAAAGCTACTAAAATCCCCTTTTCCATGCCAAGCTTCTCTTTTAAAAAATGCTTTGATCGTTGAGGGATAACCATCGTGTATTGCCTTTAATTTTTTGTTTACAATAACATTAATACCTTTCGCCTTCGCTCTCATAGAAAACTCATAATCTTCGCCGGTTTCCAGCGTCTGGTCAAAACCCCCAATTTTTTCAAACATAACTCGGCTTAAAACCAAATTGCCACCATTAATATAATCAACAATTTTAGTCGATAACGGTTTAAACCAATTTATTTCAATCCAAGATGGATTTTCTCTTACAATATAACGGGCACCTAGTACAATACTTTCATGCTCAATTGTATTTAGTTTTTTAAGACATTCTTTTACCCAAATCTTTGTAAGACGAACATCGGCATCTATAAAAGCAATCACTTTTCCTGATGAATGAAGCACACCATAATTTCTGGCATAAGAAATACTGCTGCGCTCTATATCAAGAACTGTACACTGATATTTTAGTGCTATTGCTTTTGTAGCATCAGTTGAACCATTGTTAACTACAATTGTTTCGTAATCTAAAGAAAATCCTTCAAAGCACTCCCTAATTGATACCAAGAGATTTTCAATATGTTTACTCTCATTATACGCAGGTATAATTATTGATAATGTAGCACCCATATTGAACCTATAAAGTTAAAAAAAAACAGTGACAACAGTACTATTCAAGTAATGATATTACTGGAAATAATCAAAGTAAAATTTACTATCCCTCTGATCAGTTAACTATAAGGTTAGTAGGTGTTTCAGGGATCTTTAACTCCTCAGGAGGAACTGTAGAGACCTGTAGATCATCAACATACATACTCTGCGTTTTAGGTGAATTCCCATTCCAGTATGTGAAAAGTAAGAAATGCTTCACTTTATCAGTCGGTTTTTTTAATGTGTAATCAGATTTTTCTTCAAATATAAGTTTCAAGCTCCCACCAATAGGCTTTCCATCGTCAGTAAATCCAGACTCCCCTATATGTTTATAAAGCTGAACCAAAGGATTAACTGTGCTATATCTTACATGATAAACATATGTTTCCCAAACCCCTTTTTTCACTGGGTTTTCAGAACCAAAAATAGCCACGCTATTATCAGTTGTATACAGTTCATTTTGATATCTATATGTACCATCATTGTTAATATAAATATCGGTATAACCTAAATGACCCCCACCCGCTGTTGCTATATGAAACCTTAAAAATTTCAATGTAAAGTTAGTCGTATAGTCGAAATTCTCTGGCATAAATGTACGAATTTTCACCCAAACTTCATCACCTTCACCAAGGTCTGTAGGAAGTTTTTTACGTCCGCCCCAAACACCCCAGCCATCAGAACCTTTTTTAATATTTAATTGTGCTGAACCGTTACCACTATAGACAATATTTTTATCATAAACTGTGTATCCAGCGGCATCTGAAAATTCTGTAACTTTAACTCCCTCTTCACCCTCATCGAAATTAAAATTTATGACCCATGCATTACTTGCAGTGGGTATAAACATTAAACCAAGAAAAATAAATTTTTTCACACTTTTAACCATCATAAATTATTCCTTCAATACATCACATTATAATTGATTGCTATTATTTTCACCTAAACTACTATATGCTTTATTCATCATTTCAAAAAAATCAGGTGAGCTCTCTATAAGCTCACCATAACTTCCATTTGCTTTTAATTTACCGGCATCCATTACATATATGTGATCTGACATTTTGATTACAGAAGGGCTATGTGAGATCAAAACAATTAAATACTCATGCTTCAGTTCATGTAAACATTTCATAAATTCATGCTCTGAATGCATATCTAATGCACTAGTTGGTTCATCAAGCACCAATACTTTTGTATCATGGTAAAGCGCTCGTGCGATACCAATGCGCTGCCTCTGCCCGCCACTAAGGAGCTTACCATCTTGCCCTAATATGGTATTAATTCCTTGAGGTAATTTCAGGGAAAATTCATAAGCATTCGCTAACTCTAAAGCACGTATCACTTTTTCCTTGTTAATAGTTGATGATTCAATACCAAAAGCAACATTCGCCAACACACTTTCATTTGTCAGAAAAATATTTTGAGGTACGTAACCAATAATACTTTGGTAACTTGTCAATTTTTTTTGATCCATTACAGAACCATTCACTATAAATTCACCGATACTGGGAACCAACAACCCAAGGGTAATATCGGCCGCTGTTGATTTACCAGAGCCGGATAAACCAGCAAGAACATTAATGCAACCCTTTTCAAATATCGCATTAATCGAACTCAAAGCTTCCATACTACTATTTGGATATGTGAATGATACTCCACGCAACTCAATAGATTTGAGATCTTCATCATATTTTAGCACTTTCTTTGACTTGATATTAACTTGATACTCAAGCTCACGACCAAGCTTCATAACTACTGCACCATTGGCACTAATGCTAGACAAAGATTTGTAAACTTGTTGCATTGCTGGCAATAATTTATAACCCGCTAACCCATATAAGCTTAATATTGATACGATTTGAGCAGAGTCTGACTTAGATAGCAGCAAACTAATAGCAAGCAAGAGTATTGCTCCAAATGAGATGGTTTCGATAATTAGCTTTGGCAAGTCACCCGCCAAAGCTATAGAAGACTGCGAAACTAGCCCACGACGATTATAATATTCAAATTTTTTCTTGTAAGTATATTCTTTGCTACCAATTATGATCTCTTTTATACCAACAAATGCTTCTGACAACACAGATTGAACACCAGTGTTACGTTCAGATACAATTTTCCCATGATACGACAGAGACCGTTTAAGTAACATATAGGTAACTAAATATGCACCTCCAACAACCAGCCCTGCCATGCTTGCAATAAATGGATCAAGTATTATTAGGCCTAACAATACAATGAAAGCTATAAATAACTGACTAGTTAAAATTAAAAATGGATGCAACACCATGTAGACAAACCGCGGTGCTTCCTGATTAATCAATGCAATGGCATCAGAGTGATCATTAACTTTATGATAAATATAATCTCTGCCAAGTAAATTGTGGAATAAATTATTTTGTAATTTATTCCCAAAGTGTATTGAAAATTGAAATGACAACCACATCGTTATTCCTGCAAGTAAGTTGGATATTACAATAAGTGCCAGTGAGGCTATGGCAAAAGCAGTAATGAATTCTGTATTGCTAGAGAAATTATAATATTCATACACCACAACCAAAACTTTATTTGATTGGATAATATCAGGGTTTGAGAGGATACCAATAAAAGGAGCGATACTCGCCACTCCAAGAACTTGAACCAGTGCGGACACAAGAAAAAACAGTTGTAGCAATATGTATTTTTTTTTTGTTGCCCTATCCAATAAGCGAAATAGAGTTTTGATCACTTCTAATATATACATAACGTGTTAATTATTACCTTTAATAACAGAGATTCTTCCATTCAAACTATTTTTGTTACTTTATAATAGGGTCGTTCAAGTTCTTATCATCTGGAGTGCTATCGATGTCTTCCATAGAGCCACTTGCTACTTCTGACTCTATGCAATTTTTTAATGACAGAGACATCATGAGCATCAGATAGATATATGGATAAAGAAGCAGTGACATGAAAAAAGAACCGACCAAATATGTGATAAGTGCGGCATCTAATCCGATAGCATATCGATAAGCCCAATGGTTTTTATTATTTGGTTTGAGTAGCTTGCGCGTCCCTCTGTTAAGCGCATAACACAGGTATAGTAGCCAGAGATAACATATTAATCCCAGATACCCTAACGTACTACCTACTTGAATAAATGTGTTGTGTGCAACCTCCTTACGACTAGAAAGATAGTTATCTGGTTGTTCTTCTTTATAATTATCATGAAAATATTGCGCAAATCCATTAAAACCAACTCCCAGCAGCTTGTTTTGATCAATCATTTCTAGTCCGGCACTCCAGTACTCAAGCCTGCTTTCGGAGGTACCATCCTCACCGGCACTAGAGAACCTTGTCTTCTGTTCTTCGGGCACCAAACTAATAATAGTAAACGCAGCTATAGCGACAATTAAAATATTTTTTATACGAAGCTTCCCTATGGCAACTGCTATGATCAGTAAACCAACAATAAGTGCCAACTGTCCACCCCTAGAGCTTGCGCCCATAACCGTCATTGTAGCAGTGATAGGCAATAAATAATAAATCTTCTTAACTTCTTTATGTCCTAAAATAAACGCCAAACTCATCACTGCCAGCATAGCCATTAATAGAGAAAACTCACCTGAATTTGCAAAAAATCCACTCGGGCCTGCAATTCCCCAATCTCTAAACCCAAAACCTCTCTCTGCCCAAGTTTTTGCTCCAAACAGTGACATTTTAAACAAAATAAGAAAAAATAAGAGAGTTAACAAGCGATACTCTTTTAATGACCTTACGCAACTGGTAAAAAACAATACCTCGATGATCCATATGTAATAGGAGTCAAGGTGTTTAAATGAAAGGTCAGGATAATAAGACTGATATGAAGAGGCAAGAATGACTAAAAAAAACAGAATCATCACAAAGTGAACTAACTGAAATCGAATTTGGCCTTTTAAAGATACATAAGCCAGCCCAAAGAGTATGCTCAGCTGAGTCCAAGGTAAAAAATCAATAGTAGGATAAATTACATGTGGACGCATGTAAGAAAATACGAGGTACGCAGCGAGCATATAGAATGCAAAGTCCTGCGCCTTACATGCGGTATAAAAGTCTTTAAAGTCTTTAAATACCCCGTTAATTGACAACATATAAACAGCTACTCTTATTAATTTTAATTTTCCAATTCACTTCAAATAATTGGCCAGATAGCTGAATTAACGTTCATTTTTTTATTGTGAATTTTTTAAATCCGAGGCTAGGATTTTCAATAAGAAACCATGATGTTATGGCAAGCAATAACGTTAAAGTAATGGCAACAAAGAAATGCCAATACTCATCGTGCATACCATAGTAAAGAAACTGATTCACAATTACCATGTGCCAAATATATATGCCGTATGAGATATCATTGCCTTTTAAAAATTTTCCAAAAATTGAAGGTTTAAAATATGCCATTCTAAAAACAATGAGTACGACTGAAAAGAAAATAAGTGGGGAAATTGAATTTCCAAAACCTGTACCGGCGTTGAAAATAAAATAAGCTATAAATATATAGAGTAGTAATAGCGGGAAAAAAGGTATTTTTGCCACATATTTTGAAATTACTTTAAAGTTTCTTTGAATAAATACACCCGTTAAAAACATATAAAACCAAGGTAAAAAACTAACCCTAAATAGTTTCCACCACACTTCATTCGAGTGCTCGTCAGCTAGATTATAAAGAAGTCGATTAAGCACCATAAAAATAATGATAAGAACAATGAGTGTTAAATTTTTTAAATGACGATCTTTGCCAAATACTAGATAGAGTATGGGTGTTAGAATATAAAATTGGAGTTCCACACAAATGGTCCATAGACTTCCATTGAGTACTCCATCACCAAATGCCCTCATAAAATCTGGATTGTAAAACTGAAGAAAAGATATTTTTGCAAAAAAAAGTAGAGTAATATCTTTAAAGGTTGCGCCAGACTCAGAAAAGTATCCTGTAGACCAAACCATTAAAATATTAATAAAAACCACAACTATTAGTGCTGGAAATATACGTAAGGTACGGTTTCGAGTGTAAACACTTAGTGTAGGTGAAACTTCGTATGATTTACTTATCAAGTAACCGCTTATAAAAAAGAAAATTGGAACACCGGGGAAAAGCCTTAGAATTTCAAAAAATAAAGTACCTGTTTTTTCTGCGAACATAAATTCAGCAGAATGAAGTACTGCGACTTGCAGCGCAGCTAACAAGCGAATGAAATCCAGACTATTTTCACGAAAAGTCCAATTATTCACTTTTTTCTAATGGCCTGTTAATCTGTAGTGTTGTTAAAATAGCCCATAACAATAAATTGGAGGTTGATACTAAAACCCGAAGTATGTAGCCCATCATAATAGGTTGGAGATCCTTGACTCGAATTTAACAGGGGTATTGGACACATCGTTATGCACTAACATTCGATTAAGCAGAAAAGCATCAGATTTAGATGAATTCCAACCTTTTCTAGTAGTACAAGCATAGTCATAGGTCGTTTTTACAAGTGATACGCTTCGATCATCAAAATCACCATTAGGATAACAAAAGCCTGTAATTTTATTTTCTAACATGTTTTCTAGCACTGTTTTAGATTGGGCAATTTCATGCTCCAAATTTTTTTCTGACTCAATCATTGTTAAACGCAAATGCTGCTGAGTATGTGATGCAAAGCTTACTAATCCTGAACTCATCATCTCTTTTATTTGTAATGCATTAAGAATATGAGTGGGTTCATTCACTGTAGCCGCTAAGTCTATATTTTGGTTTTCATCAAACCCGTCAAGTATTTTGTATATTTTTTCATCAGGCAATACTTTAAGTTGATTGATAAACTCATCAATCATACTTTCATCCAAATGACTCATTTCTGTTTCAGTCAACCCAAAGTCTGTTAACCATTTTTGCTGCTCTTCTCCAACCTCTGAAAACTGCTTTTCTTTTAACTGAATCAAGATATCAGTGACCCGTTCCGGCCAAAAGTTTTGTGTTGTACCAATCATGGAAGAAACCAGAAATATTGTTGCAGGTACATTTTCTTTTTTTAAAACAGGAAAAGCATATTCGTAATTATCTACCCACCCATCATCAAAAGTTAAAGAGCAAGCTTTTTTAGGAACCGGTTTACCTGCTTTTACTCGTTCAACCCATTCATTCAAATCAACTACTTCAAAGTATTTTTTTAACGTTTGAATATGCATTTTTAATATTTCAGGCTCTACCCGCATACCAGGTTGCATTTTTTTATACTCTGGATGATTCGAAGGCAATATGCGGTGGTAACCTAAAATTAATAACTGGCCTTTTAAAAATGGCCACCTATGTCGCCCAATTAAAGATGCCACAGACTGTATATTCTTTTTTACTATTGACCTAAACATAAATCAAAAAATTACTGGATTTAATTTTCAATAATAGTCGTTAACTTCCACAACACCTACCCTACCTCTCCCATCCATTTAATATTTTTAAATCTATCTTTTAGGGAGTATTCATATACAGCACGACATTTAAAATATGAGTTGGGATAAAACTCGACCTGTTTATTCAACAGCGCTGCTGCAATGCATACATGAAGGCGGTCAGTACGAACCTTAGCAAACTGATTGATATATTTCATTAATCTACTTGTGGTGTATTGAGTAAGGTATTCATTTTTAGTGCCATACTCATATATTTTTGAAAGATCGGCATTTTTTTCTGGAATATTACCTGAAAGGCTCTCAACATCATTTCTAAAGAAATTTGCATTTTCTTTATTTCCAGTCAAATAAGAGTTAATTTCAAACAAAGTATTATTAAGCATTTTATGAATGGAAGGAATATGTGTTGCTCTAGGGTCTTTACGTAATTTATAAATAATTTTGAAATACAGTGCAGATGGGAAACTAATTCTTGGTGAGTTCAAAATTATATCCGGATCTAATTGTAGTGCTAAATCATGATCCAAAAAAAAATTAGCTTTAGATGCATATGTTTTTATGTATTCATATGAAACGTTCTCTCTAGCAAATAAAGTGACATTACTGCCTAGCTCTTTAAGTAAATCTTCATTTTTAGCAATAGTATGAGGTAAGAGAATGAGTTGTTTGGCAGACTTATGGTGCTGAAAAAAAAAATCACGAGTTTCAGGGTATATACCAACAAGGTTCCCTCCACCAGCATATATTACTATTTTACCAGCAGCATCAAAATTTGATGGATCCAATATTTTGATATTCAACCCACTCTCTTTAAATAGCTTAAAAGCGCCCGATGCTATTAACGAGTCCCCTGCATTTCCAGGGTTTGCTCTATAAAATATAACTTCATCTTTTGGCAGGGAATTCAAAACCTGCTTAACTATGCTGATTGACATATATTAATACTCTTTAAGTTTACTCGTAATAAGCCTACACGGGCATATTATTTGTTTTTTTCAATACACTAGAAATACAACGCAATAGTTTCTTTTTATGCGCAGTCAAACTATAGCAGCCAAGTATTCTTTTACGCGCTGCTTCTGAATACTGCTTACGCAGCGGTTCATTTTGATCTATATGAAAAATCATTTTTGCTAACCTGGCACTATTACCTGGCTCAAAAGATTGACCTGTTTTTCCTTCATCAATTGTTTCTGTCAGTCCTTGCAATTCTGATACGAAAATTGGTAGCCCACACGCGGCCATTTCTAAAGATGACATCGGAAATGAGTCCCAACCAGTAGAGGCAATAATTCCAATTTCACATCCTGGTGAAATTTTATCAATATCACTTCTGTAACCTGCAAAAGTAACACTATTTTTCGCCTGAGTACCATCTAAAATTTCTAAATATTGTTTTTCTTCACCAGGGCGGTTACCACATATAAGAAAATGCCAGTTATCAAGGCCATGCACCTCTTTAAGTTTAATCGCAGCATTTATAATAACCTTAACACCTTTTCTTTCTTCCATATGACCAGTATAGAGTGCAATTTTTTTAGTTTTTGGAATATCAAAGCTTTCATTCAAGTAATTTTTTGCACTCGAGTTTGGTTGAAATCTATCCGTATCTACACCTGTTGGAATGACACAAGTATTTTTTTTAAAAATCCCTCTACCATATACTGCTAATTCTCTCATTGCCTCAGATTCAAATATAAATAAATCGGGTTTATTCTGAGTCAAAGCAACCTCAATTCTCTTTAAAAGCAACACATACTTACTATTAAGACTGCTTATCGGCGACCCCCAATATGATATAATAGTTTTTATACCTGCATGCCTCAACATGCTACATATTGAGGATTTCACCTGCAAATCAAATACAAAAGCTGAAGAAATATTATTTCTTTTAATGTAAGAATTCGCCTGAGAAAACATTTCTTGACTCTGATTTTCTGAATCTATTTCAATAACATTACAAAATCCTTTAGGTAAGCTTTTTGGCATACCATTATCGAGATCTTTAAATGCAAAGTGTACGTTCTTTTGACTGCCATACAAACTACATGCTACCTGAAAAAACACCTTTTCTAACGGTGTCATTGCGTACCCAGCATTAGATGGGGTATGAAATATAACAATAATTGCTGACACTGATTACCCCTGATTTATTCATTGATACTTTTTTGAGTTGAATATCCAAAATTTTATTTCTTTCTGTGAACTCCAAAGTGGGTGTGCACGCATGAAGCAATAACTTATGAGCTATAATTAATGTACGGGTAATTTTTTAAGAAAATTCCCCATACTCACCTGTATATGAGAAAATATCACTCTAAATCGCGCCTCAGTTCCTCCGTATGGATCACTAATCGACAGCATAGGAGTATCATCCCAGACACCTAGCAAAGTAGTCTGATAGTTTGCTTTGTTTGTTATTTCACTAAGTCTATCCAAATGTGCAGGCTCCATCACAACAAGCAAGTCAGTATCCAAAAATTCTATATCTTTAAGCCTTGTGGAGCACAGGTGATCCATACTGTAGCCAAACTCTTTTGCTATTTTTATTGCTGTAGGAGTAGGTTTATCGACTCCAGATGCTTCTATACCTGCAGAAATAACTGGAATATCCAGATTATTTGATAGCGCTATAATCTCAGCAAAAGGGCTTCTGCAAATATTACCGATACACACAAAAACGATTCGACTTATTTTATCAATATCCAACTCTTTCGACTGTTTTAAATAGCGGCGCCTAGTCAGACTTTCGATCATCTTCAAAGCAGCATTTCGTCGAATTCCATAAGCTGTGTTAATTGTACGTTTTATCTTACCAGAATTATGACGATCAACAATGTAATCAATTTTAGTAATAATTTTTTCTTGCTCAAAACAATCACTTGGCATGCCTAACCGAGGCAAAGTCAATGATTCATTGTTATCACGACTAAGATCGTTGAGAGAAAGGTAAGCACTCTCCGTTGTAAAAGCGAGTTCAATTCCATTTTCACGCAATACCTGAAAATGATATGGATTATAATCATCTTGCGCACCATTTGGATAAACAAACAGAGGAAGCGCATTAATATGCTTGTTTATCTCTTTTATTGAGCCTTGAATCTCTTCTTTTGCACGTTCATCTGTTAAATTGGACAAAATACAGTGGTTTTTAGTGTGAGGAATAAAGCTCACTCCCTGGCCTTCCAGTCTCTTTACATCATTCCAGCTACAAGGCCTATAATGATCGGGGGCGTTTTCTGGCAATTGAACTTTTAATTTTTCTTCTAGCAACCTTAAGCTTTTATTGGCCTGACCTTCTTCTTGATTTTTTAATAATTCACGCACATCCCTCATTGCAGAAAATTTATTTTCAATGCCTGATAAGTTAAATCTTTGTTTGACACTGTTGCTGGAAATAAAAAACAACTTTGTCTCTTCAGTTGTTTCAAACAAATAGCGTACTTTTGCATCCCATGGCCAACTTTTTTCTGACACAAAATCTGTTATTAAAGCAACTGAAACAGGACAATTGTTTCTCTGAAATACCGGCACACCTTTTTCAATTTGGTCAAGATAGCCATCATCCATTGTAAAGATAAACCTATTCTTTACGACCCCATAAGGAAACTTAATTTGCTGACACAGCTCATCCATACCCATTGGGGTATAACCCTGTTTTTTTAGTTTTTTCAGGAATAACTCGATTTCCTCTACAGGAGTTCCTTCTATCCCACGCTCTTTATCTTCGATTCGATGAAGCATGAAAATAGGAATCACCCCTTCACCCATTCTTTGAAGCAAGGGTTTTATTGGCCTGTGATTTGCTATCAAAACTGGAATTTTTTTAAGTGTGTAAAACATACTATAAAGGGCTACTAATTAGATAATAATCTACAATATGGAAATGAATTTTTCGACTCACCAAAAAGAAATATTTCATCCATGCGCCCCCATTTAAAATCTTTCAATAATTTTTCCAAACGTTGTTCCGTTTTCCCAAGATTCAGGTAGTGCCGAAAACGTGTTCTAGCATCCAGACCTTTCTGCCTGGATTGATCAGGCTCAATTTCCCATGGGTGCAAGTAAAAAACACCAGAAGCATCGTCTTGCTTATTAACACGATTAATCAACCAGCGTGAAACAGGGTATGGAAATAATCTGAAAAACCCGCCCCCACCGCCTGGGAAATTATGCCCAAATAGTTTAACTGTCGTTATTGGGATTTCCAATAATTTTTTATTCTCTTTTGGATAAAATGCAAAACGGGGCGCATGTGGAATTCCATATAGATCATGTTTTACAGGATAAATGCTGGAGCTGTATTCATAGCCAACTTCTTCTAAAACATCCAGTGCCCATAAATTTGACTCAACAATTGAATAGCTCGGTGCTCGATAACCTCGTACCACGCATCCACCCATATCTTCCAACATTTTTTTTGTTCGTTGAATATCCTCACGAAATTCATCTGGTTGCAGCGTTGTAACACGAGCATGACTGTAACCATGGCTTGCCAATTCATGTCCGTCAGCAACGATACGATGAACAATCGCTGGGTAACGCTCCGCAACCCAACCCAAAACGAAAAAAGTCGCCTTGATATTGTGCGCATCAAACAGATCCAGTATGCGATACGTATTTTTTTCTATCTGACAGGGTAACTTATCCCAATCTTCACGTTTTATATATTTTTCAAAAGCAGAGACGTGAAAGTAATCTTCCACGTCTATGGTCATTGCATTGGTTATTTCTTTCATTACAATTCGACAAATTCTTTAATTATTTTTGCAATCCGCAGTGCTGATTTCCCATCCCAATACTCTGGAATACGGCCTGTTTTTCCACCTGTCGTAAAAATATCATTAACGGCCTTAATGATTTTATCATGATCAGAGCCTACAACAATATTGGTCCCTTCTTCTACCGTAATCGGTCGTTCTGTATTTTCCCGAAGCGTGACACAAGGAACCCCCAATGCCGTTGTTTCCTCTTGTATTCCCCCTGAGTCAGACAAAACCATACGTGCTTTAGCCATCAAACCCAGCATATCCAGATATCCCAAGGGGGGTAGCTGTATAATTCGCTCTGAATTAATCAGACTGCCATAAGAAAACTCTTTTATGCAACTCAATGTACGAGGATGTACAGGAAAAATAACAGGTAGCTTTTGGCTTATTTCAGCCACTGCTTCCAGCAAACTTTTCAAAACAACCGGATCATCGACGTTGGATGGTCGATGCAAGGTGAGCACAGCGTAACCTTCTTCACTATCTAAAACTGCCGACTTATTATCAACATTTTCCAGTATTTTATCTAAAGCTGTGGCTTGCGGTAGATTGCGCATGAGTGTATCAATCATGACATTACCCGTGAAGTGAACCCGAGAACTATCAATTCCTTCACGCTTCAAATTATCTATTGCACTTCGCTCAGTAATAAAGAGCAAATCAGAAAGTTGATCCGTCAATACACGGTTAATCTCTTCAGGCATAGCTCGATCATAACTACGCAGTCCGGCTTCAACATGAATCACCGGCACACCTTTTTTCGCAGCCACTAACGCACAGGCAATTGTTGAATTCACATCTCCGACCACCAATATTGCTGCCAGATCTTTTTCATCATCAATGAGCGGTTCAAAGCGCTTCATCACTTCAGCAGTCTGTACCGCATGGCTTCCTGAACCCACTTCCAGGTCAACATCTGGCGTAGGAATTCCCAGCTGCTCAAAAAATTGTAAATTCATTGCGACATCATAGTGCTGACCAGTATGCACCAGCTTGGCATGCAAGCCTTCTGTAGTTTCAAGAGCCGCCATAATCGGTGCAATTTTCATAAAATTCGGACGTGCACCTACTATACAAAAAATTGTTTTGCTGTTTTTCATTTGAAATTCCCTGAGGATCACTACCACTCCAGATTTATACTGCTGTTTATATAGTTTTCAATATAATTCTGTCTTTCTTGTGGCCCTTTACTATCTGAATAAAAATAGCTGACCGACAGTGATGCATTCTGAGCCAGATTCTGTCTGATTGAGAGTTCACTATAATTTATTTGACTCTCTCCGCTTTGAAATGAATTCGTTCTTCTTTCAAGCCGAGAAGAGAGTCTAAGTTCTGCATGTTTTGTTAAACGTTTTTCCCAATACACTCCTGCATTTTTAGATTCCTGAGAACCTGTATTGCCAATATTGGTTTGGTTCTCCATTTTTTCAACAACACCCTCAATTCCAATACGGTTTCCAGCCACATCATAGCCTATATTGAAGTCGGCTCTTTTTCTGATAAAGGCATCTGCACTTAAAGCCAGTGTATTAAATGATGGGGGTTCCACTCTTCCGCTCGCATTAAAAGCTCTGACTGCACTTTGAACCTGCGATACTGTCACAATATCTTCACTGTATCTAAAAGTCTGCTCCAGCCTTCGAGAACGATGCTGAATATCAAGAAAATAAGTACTGCCATAAAATCTCTCTCCTGCACCTATTTTTAGTAGTGTACGACTACTGGGTGCCCATATAAAACCAGCCATCCATAAAGAGCCTACAGGCCGCTCACCCTCAGAATAAGCATAGCTATTATTGTCGTAACCTATATCACTATACATTGCAAAACTTCTGGAAAGCCTGTATTGAAGCGTGACATTCGTCTTCTCTTGGCGAATATCAAAAGCATTACCTGCATCATACTCTATATCACTTCTGGAATAATCAAACGCCCAATTAAACTCACTTTCATTCAGCATTGAATCAAAATGCAGCAACACAGTTTTATTGACATTATCAAGTGAAGAGTCTTCATACAAAGCATTGCCAAATTCATAACGCAATTCGCTACTGATTGAAGAATCAAATATATATTTTATGTATGGACTGATATTGCTATAAGTTTCGTTTCTAACAGAGCCTGGAGAAGCGGCACTATTTACATTATAGAAATTCTCAGGAGAAATAGCACCCTGTGTATGCAGTATTGAACCATCAATAAAAAAGGTTTCACCTAGAAGTTCTTTTGTTACATCGGCCTGGAGCTGGTTAAATCTTATATTACGCTCTCGATCTTCAGAGTAAAAAATATTTCGCATGCGATACCTTGCCATAAGTGTATGCGCTCTACCTTCACTCAAAAGCAAAAAGCCTGGATTCACTTCAAAAATTGATTCGGATTGTTCACTCCCTTTTAACGCTAACTCAATATTATCGGAATAACCCACCCCGCCCGAAAGTTGAGGGGTAAAAGTTGTACTGGCCTGAACACTGGCCATACCTAAAAAAAGCAAACAAACAACAATAGCCTTCAATTTTAAAACTCCGACTCAGGAACGACTTTAGTTTTGTTTTGCATAATCGTAGCCATAACTATACGGCCCATAACCATAGTTTGAACCTTTCGATTTAATGTTACTTTTATTTAAGATTAGCCCTATTATTTTGGATGAATCAAGTAATGACAGCGCATCTTTAATGGCGGATTGAGGGGTTTTTTCTGCCTCAACAACCATTAATATCTGGCTCATTTTTTCAGATAGAACGGCAGATTCAGTGGTCACCAGCAAAGGGGGCGAGTCAAAAACAACAATTCTATCTGGAAACCGTTTTGCCAACTCATCAATCAAATCATCCATTTTGGTGCTTGAAAACAACTCGGTTGCATGTTGGTGAGTGCGCCCTGCAGGTAAAATTCTTAAGTTGGGCACATCTGTATTTAAAATTAAATCTGAGAGCATAGGCACTTCGCCTGTTAAAAACTCCACTAATCCAGCATCAAAATTCTCGATACCCAAGTCCCTTGTGACTGAGGGATTTGCAACATCAGCATCAACCAATAGAACCGTTTTATTCTGCTCCATTGCGAAACTCATCGCCAGATTAATTGCTGAAAATGTTTTACCTTCATTAGGCAAGGAGCTCGTCACCATAATAACATTAGAATTATCGACTCGCTTCTCACCGCGCCCCGCTACATTCATCAACACATGACGCTTGATCCGCCTAAACTCTTCAGAAATCAAACTCCGGCCAGAGTTCGTGGTAATCATTCCAGACTCTTTTAGTTTATTCAGAATTTTAACGTGCTTATGGCTGTTGATGCTTAGTTGTTCACCTGTTAATTGCTCTACTTCAAATTGCTCAGACCTGCCACTTTCAGTCATTGGTTTTTTTGTCAACTCCATATTGCCTTCTGTTAACCTGTCGATTGCACGTTCAATAATACTCATTACCCTAATACTCTAAGAAAAAACTTGTATTCCAACGACAATCCCATACGCAACAAACAGAGCCGATACAGCCAATGAAAAAACTATGAAATTAGATTTTTTATTTAACAACTCTGACTCTTTCCACACTGTTGAAATATTGCCGTACACAGGAAAACCCGAACCATTGGATAACTCATTGGTATTGTCAAAAGTTGGCTTGAATTGAGATAACAGAAATGCAAAAGCAATACCAACACCTAAACCCGCCAGTAGAACCAGCGACATCAGTATAGGCCGACCCGGCCCGGCAGGCACAAGCGGAACAAAAGGGGGGTCAATAACCCTGAACTGACTCTCATCAGCCGCAATTGAAATTTTTGCAGCTTCCCGCCGACTTACAAGTACTTTATAATTTGCATTGATGACATCATAATCACGATTGAGCCTCGACAGATCAGCTTCCACCTGTGGCACTGTATCCACTGACCGCTTCAAATTAGACACTTTACGCTGCCACTCCCTTTTGCGCGCTCCCAATGCCGCGACCTCAGCTTCAACTTTGCCAAGCTCGATTGTTAACTCCTGATAGATCGGGTTTTCTACATCAACATAGTTGCTTTCTTTAGTGTTTAACAACTCATCTTCTAGCTGCTTTTCCAAGGTAATAATTTTTTGCTTAACAGAAATCACATCGGGATGTCTATTAGTAAATTGCAACATGAGAGCATCTCGATTACTTTCCATGTTTGAAATTTTCTCCATCAACATATTAACTGTTACGTCAGTATTTTTTTGTTTTATTGATGAAGCATCGGATAACTGGGACTCAAGCGCTTGCCGACGCTGGATGGCTTCATTCAGCACGAGCCTTGATTGATCCAGATTATCTGTAGCATTCTGCATTCTTGTGAAATAGCCACCCGCTTCTGTTGGCATCAGCCCAATATTGGCACGCTTAAACTCTTTCAAACGATCTTCTGCGTCACGCAGCTTAACCTCAGATTCTTTAATTTGCTTTTCAATAAACTCTTCTGCCCCTTTACTGCCCCCACGTATTGTACCTACAAGATCTTCAACAAAAATATTGAGCACTGACTCAACAACTTCTTTCGCCAAGATAGGGTCACTGTTTTTATATCGTATCGTGTAAATACTATCTTTGACAGTACCTGTGACCTCAATTTGCTTTGCCAGCCCCGCAAGTAAACGCTCTTTTTCTGCCGGAGTGTGCGTCTCCAAATCAAGATCAGTATCACGAACAACCTTTTCCATATTAGGCCGACTTAACAGAGTCTGACGTGATGTCTGTATAATTCTTTCCCTAACGTCTTCATCATCAACGACTATGTCATCCAAAACAGGCTTCAACATCGACTGTGAATCAAAAAAAACTCGAGCCATTGACTCATATTTATCAGGCATCTGTGCGACAAAAGCCCAACCAGCAGCACATACAACGGCAGCAACACCCAAAGCAATCCACCGCCACCGCCATATTTTCCATGCATACTGGTAGATTTGTTCGATATTTTCACGCATTATGCTTTAAACCCTTCACTTCTCTCTTCCATTTTTCGTTAAGTTCTGGTGATATTAAAACCATGACTCAGGAATAATCAAAATATCACCCGCTTGCATCTCTACATTGGCATCAATGTGACCACCACGCATCAAATCTTCAAGAAATACCTGAAACTCTTTTGACTGGCCATTCACTTTACGCACAATACGCGCTTTATTCCCTGCTGCAAATTCGGTAAGCCCTCCCACAGCAATCATCACATCCAACACAGTCATATTATTTCGATAAGGAAGCGCCCCAGGCTGGGCTGCTTCGCCTACAATCCGAATATTCTGTGAATCAGGCCCAAAAAACTCCGTTACAATAACAGTCACTATCGGCTCTTTAATGTAAGTCGACAGTTCTTTTTCAATATCTCGTCCTAACTGCGTCGGTGTTTTATCACTTGCCATCATATCCTCAACCAGCGGGGTCGAAATTCGACCATCGGGCCTTACGGGCAAGGTGACAGAGACATCTGGATTACGCCATACGAAAATATCAATCACATCACCAGGGCCAATCAAGTAGTCCATATCTACGGCTGTTTTTCCAAGTTTTTGGGGCGCTAATGGAATACTCTTGCCCACACAGCCAGTCACAAAAACCATTAACAAACACAAAACAACCCACGGTATTTTTTTCATTTATAAATTCCTTAAGAATACTCTGTAAAACTTTACGAATAATAGCAAAAAAATCAGTTTTAATCTTTACATATATCGCCGAATTATTTCAAGGCAAAAAATCACATTACAACTGCTCTAAAAACGCTTTAGCTTTGTCAATTTCACTAAACGCCAAACTTGAAGGCGAGTTAATTAATTCCTGCAATGCTTTTCGAGCATCATCAGTTCGACCTGATTTGGCTAAAGCGACCGCTAGATGGTAACGAATTTCGGGTATATTTGGTGTCAACACCAAAGCTTTTTGTAATATTTTTTCGCCCCGATCAATTTCACCTTTTTGAACCAGAATCCAGCCCAAAGTATCGAGAACCGCACCATTTTCAGGCTGAAGCCCTGCCGCTTTTTCTGCATATTCCAATGCTTTGGAATCACCTTTTTTATGTAACAACCAGGCCAGATCATTCAATACGAATGCGTTATTTTCATTCTCTTTCAAAATATATTCGTAATGTGGTTGTGCCAAATCATATTCAGCCATTTGCTGATAAACACTTGCCAGTTCAAATCGTCCACGCATATCACTCGAATCTATTTTGAGCCACTCCTCCATCATTTTAATGGCAGTCTCTTTCTGTTGCGACTTATTTAAAGCAATAAATGTTTTCAAAGCTAACGGCTTGTTTTTTTCTTTATTAAAAGCCTTCTGAAAAATTTTTGCGGCAGTTGAAAACTCCTGTCGAGCCATCAACAAATCACCTTCAAGCACATTCGCAGCAATCATATCAGGCGCGCTTTTTTTTAATTTTTGCACGACAGCTAATGCAGCACTCGGTCGATTTTCAAAAAGCTCTAAACGCACCAGCATTGACGCAGCAAGAAGAAGTTTAGGTTCGACCTCCAACGCCGTTTTCAGTGAACGTCTGGCATCACTCAAACTCTTTTGTTGCAATTGCATACGCCCTAAATGCAACCATGCCACTGCTGAATCAGGGCTCTTTTTAGTCAGTTGACGATAGGTCGAAACTGCTGCCTTAGCATCCCCCGCAGCAAATTGAGCCTGCCCAACCATTGCCAACAACCGCATATCATCCGGCGCTTGCAGCAATGCATGACTTAAAGCCTCCACAGCCAACTTAGGTTGGCCTCGTTTCATTTGTATTTCTGCCAATAGTTTAAGTGCTGGAATATGGTCGGGGCTAGCTGCTATAAAACGGTTTAAATAATTCTCCGCCTGTTCCAGATTGTTTTTTGATAAATCAATCGCACCCAACAATAACAAACTGGGATTGTGGCCTGGAAATAATTTAACAACCTGTAATAGTTGCTCCTTTGCAGTATCAAAATCGCCTTGATCATAGGCAATTTGTGCGCGAAAAAATTTAGGGATAGGGTGAGTCGGAAACTCCTTCAGAAGTGCCTCAACTTCACTTAACGCTCTGCTTTCCTGCTTTTGTGAAATCAGCGTTTTAACCCATCCCAAACGCCCCTGAAGCTTCCATAAAATACCGTCCCCACGATCTGAAACAGTTTTAAATGCTTGCTCAGCCACCACATAATCTGCCCCTGAAAAAGCCAGTTCACCTTTTATCAACCAGGCCTCCCAATTGGTTTCATCCGATTTTATTGCATGTTCGACCTGCCTTTTTGCTTCAGCATGACTGTTTTTTTTAATCTCCAGCTTAGCCAAACCCAACAGTGCTTCACTTAAGTTTTCAGACTGTTCAAGTGCTTTTTGATATGCCTGAAGAGCAGATTCACTATTATTCAAGCCTAAAAAAGCACTCCCTCGAACCGCCAATAACTTTGCATTAATCTCTTTTGAGTCATCATTTGATGTATTAATTTCATCAAGAACTTTTTTGAACGCGCCTTGATAGAGAAGAGACTTTCCTAAATAAACAGGCAACAATTCATTCGAAAAACCTCCTTTCAATGCGTGGCGTAACTCTTTTTCTGCATTTTCACCCTGGCGAACAGAGAGATAAGTTTCACCTAATAAAAATCTTGCCTCCGCATTATCAGGGTTGTGACGCAATGCATTTTTAAAGCTGATAATGGCAGAATTCCAGTCACTTTTTGACTGAGACTCCTTCGCTTTTCGAATATGCTCCACATCAGTCATTGAAGGCCCACAACCTGCCAATAACAACACACTTACAATCAAGAGAGAGTAAACTTTAAACTGATAATTATTGACTATTTTCTTTAACATTTTTCATTCCATTAATTGTGCTTTCATACAGCGCCAGGTTATCAACAAGAAATTTCTTCAAACGATCAATGCTCTCTTCGTATACCATATTTTGATCTGTAGCAACCACAAACACTGTAATTTCAGGCCTCCCTAAAAGCACTCCCACAATGTTTAAAACTTTTGCAACATAGGGATTAATAAGCCGTTGATCTTGCACGTAATACCACCGCCATACAATTTTTTCTTTCCCATTAAGTGATTTGATGAGACTCTCTTCCACATCTAAATAGATCTCTTGTGACAAAACAACTCTGGATTTTTTTTGGGAAAATATTTTCCACTGCTTACCATCATAAACCTTGTTATCATCACTCACAGCTTCTTTGCCTTGCGCTTGCTGGGCAAAAAATGAAAGATGAAGAGCAATTTTTTGATTATCACCCGCTCTGTATACCTTTGAAAAAACGACATCTCCTTGCTGAATGACAGGTTGCCAGCTTTCATTTGCATCTGCCGTCACTTCACTCCAATCAGAAGATAAAGCCTCAAACTCTATTGCATCAAACGTATGGCTCTTACTTTGTATATCTGCATATGCAAATACAGCCGGCCCTATCGCAACAGCAATAAACAATAAGGGTAAAACAAACTTATCCGATTTTTTTTTCGATACGGGTTCTTTGATCTGCTGTAAAAGTGCCTTACGCTGAGGCGACAGATAATTATAAAAACGATCGGGAAACAGCCGGTTAGTTACAAATAAATAGGCAAAAAAACCTGCCATAAAAAGCACCCACCCCAGAGAAACATGCTCTACGGTAATAAAGTAGTGCTGCATGGCCGTTTTCTGACCCATCCAGATAATAATATAAACCCGTAATATGTTTGCAGCAAAAGCAATCAAGGCAATACAAACAATATTAATCACCCACGCAACCGGCACCATTCGGTTAAACCATGACATCAAAACCGCTAATGTCACACCGACTACAAACTGATTTACCCCACTACACCCTGGTGCAATTTCAAATACCCCTGCCGGAATCGTAATCAAAAATCCATCTAAAAAAGCAGGTAAACCTGTTGAGTTAAGCAAAGTATCGACTGCCAGAGCAGTTCCAATTTGAAGCAAATTTCCAACCTCTCCAAAAATTGGCATCACCAACAGCAGCAATAAAAGGGGAACAAGAAAAAAAGAGGCACTCTTCCATCCCAGCAAACTATATAAGATAGAGCCCAACAACATTAAAAAACTCAATAACTGAACAATTTGAACATGCCCCAGCTTTGCTAAAAGCCATAAAAAAGAGACCAGGAAAACCAGCAAAACACCCCATAAACTCAGCTTTAAGATGATCTTGTGGCCGAGACTTCGCCATTGCTGCACAAATATAACAATAGCCAGGCCTAACATGAAAAAACCATGCGAGTAAGGTGTGTCCAGAGTCATAGCCCATGTCTCTTGCAGTGGGCTTAATGTCGACCAATAAAGCCAGACGGCCCATGCAAAGAGCAAAAATACTATATTAACTGGTTTTAAAAATATGTTTGTAACGGCGATAGGCACTTAAATAAAATTACTCTTTCAACGAAAATTTATCCATTAATGTATACACTGTTGGGCGACTAACGCCTAACATCTCTGCGGCTTGAGAGATATTATCTTGACACAACCCTAACACTCGAAGCACAGCTTGACGCTCCGCATTATCACGCACTTCTCGCAAATTAAAAGGAGCTGGACTCTCCTCTATAGACAACTCAAGATCATCAGCAGTGACCTGATTTCCATCACACATGATCACTGCACGTTTGATTCGGTTCTCTAATTCACGCACATTACCTGGCCAGCGATATGCATCAATTGCGCTTAAAGCATCTTGACTAAAACCACGTAATTTCCGACTGTATTGTGTACTGAACTTTTCAAGAGTAGTGCGGGCAATAAGAACTGCATCACCTTGCCGCTCATTGAGAGGGGGTACATTTATAGTAACTTCACTGATACGGTAATACAAATCCTCTCGAAATGTCTCTTTCTCAATCATGGAGGTAATATTTTGATGTGTCGCACATACAACTCGTACATCAACAGAAATTTCAGAGTTCCCTCCTAGGCGCTCGATAACGCGCTCTTGCAAGAAACGTAATAATTTAGCCTGCAATGGCAGTGGCAAATCACCCACTTCATCCAGAAACAGTGTGCCGCCATTTGCGTGTTCAATTTTACCGATGGTCTGTTTTGTTGCACCGGTAAATGCGCCTTTTTCATAGCCAAACAGCTCACTTTCCAATAAAGCATCAGGGATTGCAGCGCAATTAATGGTCACAAACCTGTTTTCAGATCGTGTACTCAAATCATGTAATGCACGCGCTATTAACTCTTTTCCAGTGCCGCTTGCACCAAGAATAAGCGTTGTAATATCGCATGGTGCAATTTTTTCAACCGTACGACATACTTTAAGCATCTGAGGGCTGTTCGATATTACATTTTGTAACGCCCCCCCACTTTTTTGTATTAACTGGCGATTTTCTTGCTCCAATTGATGCAACTGATGGGCTCGCGCCACAATTAAGGAGAGCACTTCAGAGTCGATCGGTTTTTGGTAAAAGTCATAAGCACCCATACCAATTGCACGCACCGCACTATCCCGCTCCTCGTTACCGGTCACCATAATGACTTTTGTATCAGGTGCCAAGGCAAGTATTTGCTCTAACGTTGCAAAACCTTCAGTTGAACCTCCTGCATCAGGTGGCAACCCTAAATCCAATGTTACAACTTGTGGTTCATAACGCCTCAAACATGCAAGCGCATCCTCTCGCTTACCCACAACCTGTACGTCAAAACCATCGAAACACCAACGCAACTGACGTTGCAAACCGGGGTCATCCTCTACAACAAGTAACTGTTTTTTACTTTTTTTCAAAAGAATTCCTTTTATTGAATAGAGACAGGTAGATGAATAGAAAATAGTGTACCACTGCCCAGCGTGCTCACAACATCAACTTCTCCACCTAACTCTTGAATATAAACACGACTTTCATAGACACCTATCCCCATCCCCACGTCACCCTTGGTTGAATCAAAGGGGCGAAACAAACGATCACGTACAAACAGAGTATCCATACCCGTACCATTATCCTCAATTTCAATCAAAGCCATTCCACCTTTTTGCTTCAATCGGATTTCAATGTTTCCAGTTTCAGGAGTCGCTTCCTGAGCATTTTGAACAAGGTGTTCAAATACAGCAGCCAACCGATCACTATCGGCCTGCACCGCCAACACATTCGCACTTTTATGGCAGTGAAGCTTTGGAATGGGTTTGGACACTCGCCTCAAAGCAACAACTTTTACCAGCAAATCTGACAGTGAGACCTTTTCTGATAGACTGTCTTTAACCTGTCTATGACCTGATTTCAACTGCGTTAACAGTTTGTTCATTTTAGCGACAGAGTGATCAACTGTTTGAATGGCATCATCCACAAATGCCGGGTTACCTTTATGTTTTTCAGCATTACTGACAACTAATGATAACTGAGCGATAACATTTTTCAAGTCATGCATTACAAAGGCTGAAAGTTGATTGAATGCTTCAAATTGTCGTGCATCAATCAATGCTCTGTTCACATCATCCAGCGCCAGATAACTTGCGACTTCCCGACCCGCCACTCTTAATAAATCAATATCTTCCCAATTAAAATCACTATCCGTCTGAGCCCCTTCAAGCACAACAAACCCTAACAGATCACTGTGTTGAATTAATGGCACGACCAACCATGCACTTTGAGTTTTTTTTAGCCAAGACGGTAAAATCAAGTCTGCATACAGCGAATGGTTATCTCGATATTCTTTTAAGTTGACCACCCACTGTTTATCTCGCAAAAACGTAATCAACGCACTGTCATTCGGCTCTTTTAATGTATAATCTGTACCCGCTTTCCAGACAGTCACTGGCGAGTAGCCTCTTTTGGAGGCTCGCCTCATCCACAGTACTCCACCGCGACACATGACACTATCAACCATTGCTTTAATCGCTCGTTCGCGCAAGCCCTTCTCTCTTCCCATGGAGAGGTTGCGATTAAAGCGCAACCACTCCTCACGATAATCATATTTATGTGAAAAAAGATGTTTGCCGTACAATACCTTCAGGTGGGCTCGTAAATGTTTTGAAAATATAAGAAATAGAAAAAAGAGCATGGCACAAAATAAAAAAACAACCTGAGCCACCCTTCCCCAATCACCGCCATAGTCGCGAACATAATAACCACCCACCACCATAACGACAAGGTAACCCGCAGTGCCCAGCAGTGCCGTACCATGAAAAATAACTCGCCTGGAAACAAAAACCTTAAATGACCACTCAGGGTTACGAAATGCCGCCACAAAAAAGCAGGGAACTATCAGAGCGCTGATGACGCCCCGAGCGCTCCAGAACTCTTGATCAACTTGCCTGAAAAGTAAAGCATCTGTATACAATAAAAAGTCGAATGCAAACAACCCACCCAAACCAAAACAGAGGTATTTAATGGCCCAAAGACGTTCGTTTCGTGCTGCACGGAAAAGATTCTCAACAAGCACAAGTCCCGCAATCGCCAATAGAACAAAGACTAAAAAATGTACCCACAACCACTCACTGACAATTCCTCCCCACAAGACATAATAAAGCAATACAAAACTCTGAAAAAACACCAGAGCAAACATGCCTATTATAATCGTGCGGTACTTTATGTTAAAGTCATTATCACTATCAGCCGCGCCCAATAATTGCAACAAAAAAGTTAACCATAACAGATCTCGCATGCACTCCAGTAGCAGCACAAACATGTACACTTGATTATTAGATGTTGTTGCAGCATATCCAGCGAAAGCGGCCCACACAACGGTCGCAAGCGTTGCCAATAAAATAATCGCACCCTGCAAGCGACCTTGCCAACGAATTATCAAAAAACCCGCAAAAGCTAAATATAAAATAGCGGCCAGCGAATAACTTAACGCCCCGATATTCATACCGTCAAGCATATTGCATCAGCGCCCACCTTTATTCCAAAATACCGCTGCAAACGTTTGCGCGATAATCATCAGATCAAACAACACTCCATAATTTTTTACGTAATAGAGATCATATTGCAATTTTTCTCTGGCATCTTTTTCTGAATCACCATAGGGATAACAAATTTGAGCCCAACCGGTAATGCCGGGCTTTACACAATGCCGCTCTGCGTAATATGGAATATTTTCAGAAAACTGCTCTACAAACTCGGGTCTTTCTGGACGCGGCCCTACAAAGCTCATATCACCTTTCAGTACATTCAATATTTGGGGCAGTTCATCAATTCGCAGTTTACGAATGACCGCACCGATACGAGTCACACGGTCATCATTGTCTGAAGCCCACTGTGCCTTACCATTTTTTTCTGCATCGACTCGCATGCTGCGAAACTTAAACACATTGATCAACCGCCAATTACAACCCACACGCACCTGTTGATAAAATACAGGCCCACGATCATCCAGCTTAATAGCACACGCCACCAGCAACATGACAGGCCATGCCAGGCTCAATAACAACAAACTAATAATAATATCGAAAATTCGTTTACCATAAAAATTCACCTGACTATGATTAAAGCCATCTGAAAAAACCAGCCAGCTCGGTGTGACGATATCCAACATGACCTTTCCCACCTGCCTTTCAAAGAAAGCAATCAGTTCAACAACCTTGCAGCCGCTCATTTTACAGTCAAGCAACTCATTGACTGACAACACACCTCGTTGCTCATCAACCGCAACGATAATTTCATCAGCCTGATATAACTGCACTAGTGATAATAGATCTGAACTCTCCTTGATTAATCTATCTTCCGGCACATGAGGTTTCTCATCCCCCACTACAATATAACCCACAATTTCCATACCAATAAGATCTGTTTTACGTCGAAGTCGTGCGCCTATTGTCGCCGCCTTTTTACCTGCTCCTAAAACTAAAACCTTTATCGCACCACCATTTTCATTCACAGCACTGAAAGTCATAACTCTTAAAAAAACTATAATAGTCAATGAAATAAGCAGAGCAAATACGAATACACCACGCCCAATCAATAGATCTGGAAACAGGTAATAAATAAATATAAGAAAAATCGCGCCCAACAAAAAACTCATACAAACACGCCAGATCAGTTCTCTTTTATTTGCCCTCATATGGCGTTGATATAATCCCATACCAACAATAAAAGCCATAATGACCGCAGCAAATATGGCGGCCCTTAGAAGCAGTTCACCATGGCTTGTCCGCACAATATAATCATCCCCCCAAAAGCGCAGAAAAGCACCCAGATAAAGAGAAAGCAGAAGAACTACCAGCTCAAGAACAAATAAAAATGCATATGGTTTTGGAACGTAATGTTTCTGAATTCGATACATATCTATAATTTTAATCCGGAAATTTCATAAAAAGGGCGGATCTCGTTTAACCTATTGATAATATCATCATTGTAGCGGCTCAAATAGTGCTTTGAGATCATCGGCTGAAAGTTTTGCATCCGCTTCTTTTTTACCACCGCCATAAATACCTTGAGCCAAAGACTGTTTTTTTGCTTGCATCGCAAGTATTTTTTCTTCCAATGTATTTTCTGTAATCAGCTTATAGACGAAAACAGCGTTCTTTTGGCCAATACGATGCGCGCGGTCGGTGGCCTGATTTTCTGCTGCGGGGTTCCACCACGGATCGTAATGAATCACGGTATCTGCTTCGGCAAGATTCAGACCAACACCGCCCGCTTTCAGGCTAATAAGAAAAATATTGGCTTGACCACTTTTAAACATCTCAATCGCCTCATCGCGCTTGCGAGTCTGGCCCGTAAGCTTGCTGTAGGCAATGCCACGATCTTTCAAAGCATCTTCAATAATGGCGAGCATTTTAGTGAACCCGGAAAACAGCAAAATACGCCTTCCTTCTTCAAGCATTTCAGGCACCATATCCATCAGCAACTCCATTTTAGCCGACTCTTTCACTGCTTGTGCCTGTTTGAGCGAGAGTATCGCGGGATCACAACAAGTTTGGCGCAGTTTGAGTAACGCATCGAGAATCATAATGTGGCTGCGAGCCAAACCTTTGCTGGCGATGCTGTCACGCACCTTTTTCTCCATCGTCAAACGAATGCTTTCGTAAAGCGTTGCCTGTTTTTTACCCAGGCTCACTGTGCGAATAATTTCAGTTTTCTCTGGCAACTCGGTGACAACTTCTGTTTTGGTACGACGCAACATAAAGGGTGCAATACGTTTTACTAGGCGTGCTCGTTGCTCATCATTTCCGTGCTTTTCAATCGGTGTACGAAATAGCTGTTTGAACTGTTTTTCACTGCCGAGCAAACCCGGCATGGCAAAATCAAACAGTGCCCATAGTTCACCCAGATGATTTTCCATCGGCGTGCCTGTGAGGCAGAGACGATTTTGCGTCTTGAACTGACGTATAATTCTTGCGGCTTTGGCACGGGGATTTTTAATAATTTGCGCTTCATCCAGCACTACATAATGGTACTCATGAGCCAGCAGATGTTCTTCATCACGCACCAACAATGGGTAAGTGCTGAGTATCAAATCGTGATTTTTAATTTGATCAAATTTATGGTGACGATCCGACCCTTGTAGCACTAATACCTTCAGTTCAGGGGTAAATTGCTCAGCCTCACGTCGCCAGTTACTCATCAAGCTGGTAGGCGCGATAATCAGGCATGGTTTATCCATACGTCCTTCGCTTTTTTCAAGCAGTAGGTGTGCCAGTGTTTGTACTGTTTTACCCAACCCCATGTCATCCGCAAGTATGCCGCCAAAGCGATATTCACGTAAGAACTGCAACCAATTCAAACCATTTTTCTGGTAGTCTCGAAGGGTCGCCCTTAGTCCATCGGGAACCTTAGCTGTTGCAATTCCTTTAAAATCCTTGAGTTTACGACCCAGTTCACGCAGCGCTTCACCCCCTTGCCAACGCAACAAGGCTTCACTATTTTCATCCAGTTCGGCTAAACGAGCAGCATCGAAACGAGACATACGCAAAGAGCCATCATCACTGAGACTATCACCGTTGTAAAGCTCATAAAGTGTATCAAGCACAGGCTTTATCTGCTCGCTGGGCAGTGTCAAATATTCATGGCCACCCAAAGGAAGTGTCAGAGTTTCAGGCAGCTCTTGCTGGTCGTATTCAGATAGCAATTGAACCACCAAAGGCAGCAGTGGTATTTTTTTACCATTGACTTCAATGTCAAAACGCAGATCAAACCAGTCATTTTCACCCTCAATTTCTACATCCCAATCTTGCGACTGGTGAAACTTGAGATGAAAGCTTTCATTGATTTTTATTTGCCACCCTTGTTGCTCAAGATCTGGTACGACTTCTTCAAGAAATTGCTGCCAGCGCCCTGCTGACTCTGACCTGTTTTCACTAATACTGGCAAAAGCAACATCACCTTCTTCATTGCTCATCGGATCAAAGCCATGCGAAAGCAATAGACCAATCGCCTCCTCTTCCACCATGAGATCACGGTGCACACGTAATAATTTGTTATCAACCTCCAGATTGCGCCACTCTGTTTGTGGATGTATTGATAGCTCATAGCCGCTGTAAGAAAAACGCAATTGCATCATATGAACATGTCGATCCGGTGATGCCTCTACCCCCATCAACATTAATACAGGTTGTGGTTGCTCATTTTCAATTGTGAGAAGCTCCACTTTCCCCGGTGATGGCAGTGGTAAACCCGGAAGAGAAGTGATCAACTTGCGGCTAAATTCATCCGCCAATTCAAGCGGAACAGCGGGAACTTGCTGTAGTTTTTCTAGCTGTTCCAGTGAATAAGGCACATCGAACAAGGCACCGACCACACCATCATTTGCATCAAGATAGAGTGGCGGTTCTGTCAATAATAGCTGGCCTGCCGGCTCAATTAATGTTTGTAAAACAGCCGTGTTATTTTTTTCCTTCCACTGCAATTTAAGTGATCGTGCATCACTCAATTGAAGCGGTGTGCCTTGGGTTGATTGCCAAAAACAACGACCTGTCTGCAAGATTTTACTCAGAGCAACAAAGCCGAGTTCACCATAGAGTGCAAGATTGTTATACATTGATGCACTTTGTATGGCATCCAATAGTTTGGAAATTTCTCTGTCGACATCCTGTATAACATAGCCACTACTATAATAACTGTAAGTAAGTGCATAAAGCTGAATAGCACGCCCCTTGCTTAGGCCGCCTTTTTTAAGTGGCTTTGTTGAAAGCAATCTAACCTCTAATATTCCTTTTTTATTACTGAAGTCGAGCACATAAGCCATAAAACCACTGCTTGGATCTTGAGGTTGCTTCTCTTCACAGCTCGCGGCCATATTATCTAACCAACCGAGTGCTGCACGCAGATCAGGCTTTCTTTCTATTTTTGAACTCAATTCCAGCGTCTCTTGAAGCTGCAGACAGGCTGCAACAACGTGTTTGCAGTTAAAACCGACTGGGCAACTACAGTCACCATCAATACTGACATTAAACAGATCAGATAAAGTAACCTCGATTCTTTGTTTATAGCTATTTCGTGTACTGCCTTTAACCACTGAGTGCACAACTAACCCATTACCAATTTCTTCGTACTCTAAGCTAGCGACTAAACCGACATCAAAGTAGTCTAAACCACGTTGATAATGACGATTACCGCACTCTTCTCTTATATCGTTACGTTTTAGTTTTTTCATATTGAATTTTATTTATATCAAGCAGGCTTCATTATTTGCAACTCCACGCATGATACCTTTTTTGAGTGTTATAATCTTGAGCATTTAAAATATAGAAAAATAGACATAAGGCTTGGAAATTCATGCAGCAATATCTAGATTTGATGCGTCATGTAAAAAAAAGTGGTGTAAAAAAAGAAGACCGAACTGGCACGGGCACACTCAGTACATTTGGCTACCAAATGCGCTTTGATTTGCAGCAAGGTTTTCCTGCCGTCACCACTAAAAAACTTCATTTCAGATCTATTATTCATGAGCTTTTGTGGTTTCTTAAGGGTGACACCAATATCCGTTACCTTAAAGAGAACGGCGTTTCCATCTGGGATGAGTGGGCGGACGAAAATGGTGATTTAGGGCCCGTGTACGGTTCTCAGTGGCGCTCATGGCCGACTCCAGAAGGCAAAGCCATTGACCAAATCAGTGATGTCATCCAGCAAATCAAGAACAATCCTGATTCAAGACGAATGATTGTTAGTGCCTGGAACCCTGCTCTGGTTGATAAAATGGCGCTGCCTCCATGCCACGCTCTGTTCCAGTTTTATGTCGCTGATGGAAAATTATCTTGCCAACTTTATCAGAGAAGTGCCGATATTTTTCTCGGCATACCTTTTAATATTGCATCCTATGCCTTGCTGACCATGATGATTGCACAAGTCACCAACCTACAAGCGGGAGAGTTTATTCATACATTGGGTGATGCCCACCTCTATTCAAACCATCTTGAGCAAGTGGATACCCAGCTGGCACGCGCGCCCTTTCCATTGCCCACCATGGAGATTAATTCAGAGGTCAATTCGCTTTTTGATTTTTGTTATGATGATTTTACGCTGAAAAACTATCAGTGCCATCCAGCCATCAAAGCACCTATCGCGGTTTAACCTGCTTCAAAAGATGCTTACTTTTTTTTCGGAACATACAGATCTGTACACGTACCCTCGGCCATTTCAGCCGCAAAATTAAAGGTTTCTGAAAGAGTTGGATGAGGATGAATCGCCAGAGCAATATCTTCAATATCTGCACCCATCTCCAATGCAAGTACCGCTTCGGCAATCAACTCTCCAGCATTGGGGCCAACCATCGCAGCCCCTATAATTTTGTGGTCTTCACCAAAAAGAACTTTTGTCATTCCTTCATCACGTCCCAGTGACAATGAACGACCGGAAGCAGCCCATGGAAATACGCCCTTTATGTATTTGATGCCCTCTTTTTTACACTCATCTTCTGTTTTGCCCATCCATGCGACTTCTGGATCGGTGTAGGCCACCGACGGAATGGTGCGAGCATCAAAGAAAGATTTTTCACCGGCAATATTTTGTGCGGCAACTTTGCCTTCGTGAGTGGCTTTATGCGCCAACATGGGTTGACCGACAACATCACCGATTGCATAGATGTGATCGACGTTAGTATGCTGTTGTTTGTCGACTTCGATAAAACCCCAGTCGTTAACAGCAACCCCTGCTTTTTCAGCATCAATCAGCTTACCGTTAGGTGTACGACCGATAGCGACCAGTACACGATCAAAGGTATCCGTTTCGGGTGCGCCTTTACCTTCAAAAGAGCAAACAAGACCTTTATCGCTCGGTTCAATGGCAGTGACTTTGGTATTCAGGAAGATATTTTCATACTTTTTCTTGATGCGACGTTCCAGCGGACGCACCACATCACGATCAACCCCCGGAATCAGACCGGACGATAATTCAACTACACTCACTTTTGACCCCAACGCATCATATACAGTCGCCATCTCCAGACCGATAATGCCACCACCAACCACCAATAAACGTTTAGGCACTTCTTCTATCTCTAGCGCATCAGTAGAATCCATCACACGCGGATCATCCCACGGAATAAAAGGCAGTTTGGTCACACGCGAACCGGCGGCAATAATGCAACTTTCAAAACCAACGATTTTTTTGCTGCCGTCTGTCGATTCAACTTCAATGGTATTAGGCGAAGTAAACTTGCCGTAGCCGTGAACAATTTCAACTTTGCGCTGTTTGGCCAGGTGCTTCAAACCACCCGTCAATTTACCAACGACTTTCTCTTTATAGCCACGCAGTTTGCTTAAATCAATTTCGGGTTTATTAAATGCAACACCGATTTCGTGAAATTCAGCGGCTTCGTTAATCACTTGCGCTGTATGCAACAGAGCTTTTGAAGGAATACAACCGACATTCAGACAAACTCCACCGATGCTTTGATAACGTTCGATCAAAACGACTTTTTTGCCTAGATCAGCCGCACGAAAAGCTGCGGTATATCCACCAGGGCCCGAGCCCAGAACAACCACTTCGGTGCTGATATCAATATTGCTCATCATTTTGCCCCCATCACAATACCAATCATAATAATAGACGACGTGTATCAGACAACACGCGGCTCAGAAATTTCGTGAAACGCGCGCCATCAGCGCCATCAATGACACGATGGTCATATGAAAGTGACAACGGCAACATCAAACGAGGCTCGAACTCTTTACCATTCCAGACAGGCTGTATTTTAGAGCGTGAAACACCCAAAATCGCAACTTCGGGCGCATTCACAATTGGTGTAAAGTTAGTACCACCAATGCCACCCAGGCTGGAGATTGTGATAGACCCACCTTGCATATCCGAAGGCTTTAATTTTTTATCGCGAGCTTTGATGCTGATTTCACCCAGCTCAACTGCCAGATCGACAATACTCTTGTGATCTACATCACGCACCACAGGAACCACCAGACCATCTGGAGTATCCACTGCAATACCCACGTTATAATAACTCTTCAAAATCAGGTTTTCACCGGTCGCATCCAGCGAAGCATTAAATCGAGGCAGTTTTTTTAGTGCAGAAACAACAGCTTTCATCATAAACACCAGCGGTGTAATACGAATCCCTTGCTCTTTATAATCAGCGCCCAGCTCTTTGCGGAAAGCTTCCATATCGGTGATATCGGCTTCGTCGAACTGTGTAACGTGAGGAACAGTCACCCAGTTACGATGCAAAAACTGACCCGTCAATTTGTTGATTTTAGTTAATGGCTTGCTTTCGATCTCACCCCATTGACTAAAGTCAATGTCAGGCATGGGTGCAACACCTAAACCACCACTAGCTGCGGATTGGCTCAGAGCACGTTTCACAAAGCCCTGGACATCATCTTTAGTAATTCGACCTTTACGACCCGAGCCATCAACCTGACCCAAATCAACACCCAGTTCACGAGCAAACTTGCGAACAGAAGGCGTTGCATACGCCTTGGCAAAAGAGTCTTCGTTGATCTTTGCCGTGGGTGAAGTTTTAGAGGCAGGTGTCGCTGGTTTTGGCGCTTGCACTGGAGGCGCTGACTTTGCGGGCTCTGGTGTCGATACTTCTGTTTTCGGAGTCTCTTTTGTCTCAACTGGCGCTGCTGCTTCACCAGCAGGCTCCAAAATCAGCAGCAAACTCCCCTCTGAAATTTGATCCCCTATGTTTACTTTGAGCTCTTTTACCACGCCCGCTTCAGGCGCAGGAATTTCCATCGAAGCTTTATCAGATTCCACTGAAATCAGCGAATCTTCCGCAGCAATTGTGTCGCCCACGGAAACCAGAATTTCAATGACTTCAACACCATCAAAATCACCAATATTTGGAACTAAAATTTCTTTACTCATATTTAATCGCCTACCTTGGTTACGCGTGCAGAGGATCTGTTTTTTCAGCATCAATACCATATTTGTCTATGGCTTTAGCCACGGTTGAAGCATCCATCTGGCCTTCGTCAACCAGAGCTTTTAAAGCAGCAACCACAATATTCACTGCATTCACTTCAAAATGTTTGCGCAATTGTGCTCGTGTATCGGAACGGCCAAAACCATCGGTTCCAAGCACCACATAACGGCCAGGTATCCACTGACGAATTTGATCGGCATAGTTGCGAATGTAATCAGTTGCGGCAATAAACGGTCCTTTACGACCTTTCAATGTTTGAGCAATAAAAGGGGTGCGAGCCTTTTTAGTCGGATGCAGACGATTCCAGCGCTCGCAACCGTTCGCTTCGCGGGTCAACTCGTTAAAGCTTGTTGCACTAAAAATATCAGACTCCACGCCCCAGTCTGTTTTGAGAAGATCAGCTGCGGCAATCACTTCACGCAAAATTGTACCCGACCCCATCAGTTGCACTTTCAGTTTTGATCGTGCGCCTGAACTGAATTCATACATCCCTTTAAGAATACCCTCTTCAGCACCCTTCGGCATGGCTGGATGTGTGTAATTTTCATTCATGGTCGTCACGTAGTAGAAAACATTCTCCTGCTCTAC
This sequence comes from Gammaproteobacteria bacterium, assembly GCA_021648145.1. Taxonomy (NCBI): domain Bacteria; kingdom Pseudomonadati; phylum Pseudomonadota; class Gammaproteobacteria; species Gammaproteobacteria bacterium. Next base: position 55,987 of record JAKITI010000012.1, on the reverse strand, counting down.
GTACATGCGCCGTAAACCATCTTGAATAATAACAGCCAGCTCATAGTTGAAAGTCGGGTCGTAACTGACACAATTAGGGATTGTGTTTGCCGTCACCAGTCCATGGCCATCCTGATGTTGCAAACCTTCACCGGCCAATGTGGTACGACCTGCTGTAGCACCAATCAGAAAACCACGCGCCTGCATGTCACCCGCCGCCCACGCCAGATCACCAATGCGCTGAAAGCCGAACATGGAGTAATAGATATAGAACGGAACCATATTCACCGCATGGTTCGCATAAGAGGTTGCGGCTGCAATCCAGGAAGACATCGCGCCGGCTTCATTAATTCCCTCTTCCAGAATCTGACCCGACTTGTCCTCTTTATAGAACATGATCTCGTCTTTATCCTGCGGTGTATAAAGCTGACCTACAGAAGAGTAGATACCCAACTGGCGAAACATGCCTTCCATACCAAAAGTACGCGCTTCATCAGGCACGATGGGGACAACATATTTACCCATTTTTTTATCACGACAGAGAATCGTCAACATGCGTACATAAGCCATGGTGGTCGACATCTCTTTTTTGCCACTGCCTTTAAGCAACGCATCGAATGCTTCGAGCCCAGGCACTTCTAACGGTGCAGCGGCTTGCTGACGCACAGGTAAATAACCACCCAGCTCCTTGCGACGCGCATGCATGTATTTCATTTCCGGGCTATCTTCTGAAGGTTTGTAATATTTACCTGCAGCAGCATCTTCATCATTCAGAGGAATGTTAAAACGATCACGTACGTAGATCATTTCATCATCAGCCAACTTCTTCTGTGAGTGTGTGCGATTCTGCGCTTCGCCCGCAGCGCCCATTCCGTAACCTTTTACCGTATGAGCCAAAATAACCGTCGCCTGACCGCTATCAACAGCAGCCTTGTAAGCCGCATAAACTTTATGGGGATCATGGCCACCACGATTCAAACGCCAGACATCATCGTCTGACATTTTGGAAACCATCTCCAACAGTTCTGGATATTTACCAAAAAAGTGCTGACGAACATAAGCGCCATCTTTAGCTTTATAATTTTGGAAATCACCATCTACGCACTCCAGCATACGTTTTTGCAGCAAACCATTTTTATCCTTGGCAAGCAATGGATCCCAATAGGAACCCCACAATACTTTAATGACATTCCAGCCTGCACCACGAAAACCAGCTTCAAGCTCTTGAATAATTTTTCCGTTACCGCGCACAGGGCCATCCAGGCGCTGCAGATTACAGTTGACGACCCAGATCAGGTTATCCAGATTTTCACGGCCTGCGAGTGAAATAGCACCCAAAGATTCGGGTTCATCCGTCTCACCATCGCCAAGAAAAGCCCAGACTTTACGCTGTTTAGTATCCGCCAAACCACGATCTTGAAGGTACTTCATGAAACGAGCCTGATAGATCGACATAATCGGCCCCAACCCCATAGAGACCGTTGGAAACTGCCAAAAATCAGGCATCAACCAAGGATGAGGATAAGAAGAGAGCCCACCACCATCGACCTCCTGACGAAACTTATCCAGCTGATCTTCGCTCAAGCGACCCTCTAAAAAAGCGCGAGCATAAGTCCCTGGCGAAGAGTGGCCTTGAGAGTAAATTAAATCCCCGCCGTGCTCATGGCTGGGAGCACGCCAAAAATGATTAAACCCGATATCATAAAGCACCGCCGCAGAAGCAAATGATGCAATATGCCCCCCCAGCTCTGCCGACTTACGATTGGCTTTCACCACCATCGCCACTGCATTCCAACGTATAAAAGAACGAATACGCTGTTCAATCGCTTGATCACCTGGGTGAAGTGCTTCCATATGGGTTGGGATGGTATTTACATAGGCTGTATTCGCAGAGTAAGGCAGGTTAGCACCCGAACGGCGCGCCTTGTCAATCATCTGTTCTAACAGAAAATGGGCTCGTTCAACACCTTCGTTTTCGATGACAGCTTCAAGAGCGTCAATCCACTCCTGAGTTTCAACGGCATCAATATCAGGAATTTTTGACAGATGAGACATATGGTGACTACAACCTCGTATTAATTCTATTAAATCCAACTGATCCGAGTACGAAAGACCAACCTGAACAAAGCCGCGATTCTAACCTTTTTTTCCATAAACAGGAAATTAAACACACTTATTCGAACCCTTGTTTATTACGCGCAAGCAACTTGGCATATTGACCTTACATTCGACATTGGCTATGGTAATGGCATCTGTAAAGTCAAAGGATTGGCTGGTAGTTGCAACCCTTCGCACTTAAAACAAGGCATACAACTCCAAATTATGGACATACTCGACTCTGTTGCCAAGGTTACAGAACACAAAGACAAGGATTCACTAGAAATCAGTTTGGTTACGACCCTCGCTGAACTTTACCAACCCACCTCCATTCGCCTGTTAAAAATCACCAACACACAAACCAACGCAGAAGCTTTGGTCAGCATGGCGTATCACTCAGACAGTAAAACAGTCGATACCTCCACTTTAGAGATAATCCCTATCGATCAGGATGACAGTTTGCAGCTGTGTCTCACTCATACCGAGCCGGTCATAGATACTGATTACCATCACCAGTTTACTCGAGCCATCTATCCAATATTTAATCACCAAAATAGTGTGATTGGCTTTATTGAACTCGTGACCTCATCATTTAATGAGGCTCAAAATAAACTTGTAACTGCATTTATGAAAATATATCGCAATTACTTGCGTATTATAGACGAAAGCAATCACGATACACTCACAGGCCTCCTCAACAGAAAAACCTTTGATTCTAATTTTTACAAAATTCTTCTAGAAACTAAAGCGATCGAAGAAAAAAGTCACAAACGACGTAAAATAGAAGAAACCAATTACTATTGGCTTGCTATTGCGGATATTGATAACTTCAAGCATGTGAATGATACATACGGTCATCTGTTTGGCGATGAGGTATTGATACTTTTAACCCAAGTCATGGGGAGCACTTTTAGAAATAGTGACATGCTCTATCGTTTTGGTGGTGAAGAGTTCGTTATTATTTTATCTCCCACAGAGGCTTTTGGTGCCAAGTGCGCTTTTGAGCAGTTCAGAAAAGCAGTTGAGAGTTACAAATTTCCGCAGATAGAAAAAATCACAATAAGCTTGGGCTTCACTCAAATAAAACCTATGAATACACCCACCAGCACGATTGATAAAGCCGATGCCGCACTCTATTATGCAAAAGAGCATGGGCGTAACAGCACCTATGAATATGAGCAATTGGTCAAGAATGGAAAACTCGCCCCGACAACGATTAACACAACAGATGTCGAGCTTTTTGATCACTGATTCATAGTGTGCAATATGTTATTCCACTGCGCCCTCCAGCAGCAGCTATGATCTCCCTTTATACTGATTAATTTTGCATTCGGCTGTCGATCTATTACAGGATCAAGCCATTGCACTTGAATATTGTGATCATCTTCTGCCACATAGTGCCACTGCTCTATTTTTGCTGAAAGTGGTGGGCGTAAAGCAGGGTTCAGAGAGCCTTCCAATGGGCTGTAGCCATGAAATAGCGTCCATTTTTTAATATCAAGATTTGCCGCAAGTGTTATAACCGCCTGGACTTTATCAATTCGCTCAGCCAATAACATAGCCAATGCACCCCCACCACTATGCCCCATTAAAACCACCGACTCATAGCCACTGGAATAGTGCTTAAGCGCAACAGCCATGCTATTCACAACAGGCTCAGAGTAGCGCCGATGTGTCCACCAGATCGGTGAACACGGCGAGGGCTGCTCAAAATAACAGGGACGACCTAAATAAACAGCAGGCGCATCATCCAGCGCCATAAGCTCCATCATTAATAGATGACGTGGGGTCGGGTCAAGTGAAACCCGGTTTTTATGCAACCAGGGACGGCCATCCCCTTCAATATATACATGCAGCACACGCCCAACACCTGCTTTAGAAAAAACCACATGTTGAAACAGATCACCTTCTATTTTTTCTGCATGAAAACCAAAACGCATCGACACGTCGTAATATGCAGGAACCAGACTGCAACCGCTTGCGAAAACAAACAAACTGCCACAAAAAATTGATATACACTTCATCATTACAATGACCTCAAGGTACGCTTACGTTTGACCCCTACAATAGCTAAATGTTATAAAGAAGCGCTTCGATACATGCAAAATAACCAATCTGAAAATCTATGTATACAGACTATTTTGGCTTAACGGAACCTCCTTTTAGCTTAACCACAGACCCTCGATTCATCTATTGGAGTAAAATTCACGTAAAAGCCAAATCCTACATGGATTTAGCTTTGTTAATGGGTGATAGCTCTATTATTGTCACTGGAGAAATTGGCTCAGGAAAAACCACACTCGTTGACCATGCTGTTTCAGGGTTGGGTTCATCTACTGTGGTCGCTTACATTCACCAAACACGATTAAGTGAAGCTGAGTTTATACAGTCGGTTGCAGTGAAGTTTGGAATTGATGCCTTCAATAGCAAAAAAGTTGAACTATTAGATCTTATTAACAAATATTTAACTCACCAATATAAACAGGGAAAACGTGTTCTTTTAGTTGTTGATGAAGCGCAAAATCTCGATCAAAAAATGCTTGAAGAGGTGCGCTTATTGTCAGGACTGGAGATACACAACAAAAAAGTTCTGAATATCGTTTTGGTCGGACAACCCGAACTGAATGATACGCTTGATACCGCAGAGATGGAACAACTGCTACAACGTGTTCGCTTTCGTTTTCACCTCACAGCACTCAGTGAGAATGATATAGAACCTTATATCACTCACCGACTGAAAGTCGCAGGTTTGCCAAACCAATCACTGTTTGAAACTGATGCATACCCTATCATCCATCGTTATACGGGCGGCATCCCTAGGCTCATCAACGTATTATGTGACATGACACTTATTGGTGCATATGCGGAGGAACTTAAAACAGTCTCTAAAGATTTAGTTAAAATTGCAGTGGCCGAGCTTAGGTGGGTTCCTTACAGCGAACGAAAAATACATAAAAAACAACCTGAATATTTACCTGATTTTGAAATACCGGAGTTGTCCAAAAAACTACCCAAACTACTCCTCACGATGGAAGGAGAGTATGTTGCAGAGTATCCGCTTGATACTCCGCTGGTTCGACTGGGGCGTAAAAAAAATAATGATATCGTTATTTCTAGCCCGGAAGTCAGCCGCTACCATGCTGAAATAATGATGCAAAATAATCGGGCGACTATTCGAGACAATGGCAGTGCCAATGGTGTACTGATTAATGACAAACCGATTGAAGAACAAAAGCTCAATCACGGTGACATCATCACCATTGGCTCACAACAATTTACATTTCAAAACCATGCATAAAAATAGTATCACCTCCTATCTAAACATATTGTTATCTCTCCTTTTTATTTTAGGATCGACCAATATTCAAGCTCAGTCTGAAACGAAGCATGAAATTGTGCTCGTCATGAGTAATTCACAAAGCATGTCGGTGAATGATCCCGACAAACTGGCTCGTGTTGCAGCCCTTGAGTTCATTGAATCACTTGAAAATAGTGTCAAGTTTGGATTGGTTTATTTTGATGAAAAGACCACCATCGCCTCGCCACTCCTAGCACTTGGTGAGTCACGAAAAACTGTGCTGGCTCACATTGGTCAACTCGAACCAGGCTTGACGCAATCAAACAGCCCTGAAGCGATGCAAAAAGCATTTGAAATACTGACCGACGATAATGATACAAACACTGCTGTGCAAAAATCTATTATTTTCCTTAGCGACCAACCGGTTAACACAGGTGACACCGTTCAAGACCAAGAAAAACAACATTGGTTAACCAATACTTTTTCATCTGCTGCAGTAGAAGAAGGGATTAAAATTTTTGCTATTTCACTGATAAACAGTTTGGCAAACAATACATATCAAACACTCGCAGAAGATTTGGCAAAAAATACATCCGGTCAATATTACGCGGCAAACAGCGCACAGGAACTGCTTGGCATTTTTAGAAAAGTCAGTGCACAAATAACTGGGCAATCCGTTTCCATATCTCCAACCAGCGGAATTTCGATTAATACATTAACCGAGTATGACGCAAGCCTCAGCCCTATTACCGAAGATGAACCCACAATTAAAACAGTCAATCCAGAAAATAGCAGCGAACAAAACACGATCCAGTTTTCGAATGTTGCACTTGTTATCGGGTTTCTTGTTGCAGGTTTATTATTCCTGATTTACTTCAAAAATAGAGGCAAAGATAACTCCAGCGGTTCATCAAGAAATGTACGGCCAATCATCACCCCAGTACCAGAAGCCTATCTGGAAGATATTCACCGTATAACACTTCGAAAACATTTAAATATTGGACGTTCATCCACTATCATAGGACGTGCCATTGGCAATCACTCTTCTGAATTTCATTACATTGAAATTGACCAAGATACAATCAGCCGCGAACATGCTGTCATTGAATACCGTGATAATGCATTCTATATTAATGATAAAAACAGCTCGAACGGAACATTCATTAATGACCAAAAAATCAACCAATGGCAGCGTCTGAGCCACCTTGATAAAGTGCGTCTGGATAAATATGAATTCATATTCATTCTCCCAGCAATGCAGGTTAACGACAAAGCCAAAAGCGCATTACCAGAAGCACTATTAGAAGACGCGACTGTCATTGACATGGCACCGCAACGAAAAAAATCAGACTCAAAACCAAATCCGCAACCAGAAATTCAGTTAGACGAAGAAGACGCGCCAACAATTTTCATGGCCAAGCCGAAAAAAAGAGTGATACCGCCCCCCGATGAACCAAAAAACAGCACCTAAACCCTGACCCCATTTTGAGCCAATAACAATGTTAAATAAATTCACTCTATTTTTTCTTATCTCACTTTTTTTTATCGCGATGTCACCCATCACGGTGGCGGAAAATAGTGTTTCGCCCAAAGCGCTCGACTCTGAAATTCAGTCCCTTAAAGATGAAGTATTAAAACTCAACAGGGATCTTTTTATTTTAGAAGAAGAGTTGCTTTTTCCGGTCAACACCCAAATCACTGTTTTTGTCTCTGTTGATGTCGGTGAGTTTTTCACCCTTGATAGTGTTCAGCTAACAATCGATGATACACAAATCGCCAACTACCTTTACACTGAAAGTGAAGCCGATGCCCTCCGGCGCGGGGGTGTTCAGCAGCTTCATATAGGCAATATCCGCCATGGCTCACATAAACTCACCGCTTTTTTTACCGGAAAAGGTCCGAATGAACGAGACTATTCACGTGCAGCCACTACTTCGATTAATAAAACAAACGAGCCCAAATATGTCGAACTAAAAATAGTCGATCTAGAGAAAAAACAGCAACCCTCATTTGATATCAGGGTGTGGGAACCTGAAATTTAAAATGCGCATACAGTTACTCTTTTCTGCTCTACTTTTTGCACTACTGAGCAGTGTCGCTAATGGTCGTGACATCATGCCCACTCAAACAATTGAGTCCATCAAAACGCCCCATTATGGTGAAACACTACTGCACTTTTATCAGCAAAACTATTACACCGCCATCACTCACCTGCTTGCCGCGCAGAAACAACAACGTCTGAAGCAACATGAGCATGATGCTGAAATACTCTTGGGAAGCCTATATCTCGCTTATGGAATACATGACCAAGCAAGTAAAATTTTTGAACGTCTAATTAAAGATAAAACACCTGTAGAGACTCTTAACCAAGCCTGGTTTTTTTTAGCAAAAATTTACCACCAACGTGGCTACACCCAAAAATCTCAACAGGCATTAATAAAGATTGAAGGCTCGTTAAAGAACAATGAATTACAACAACAACGGCTGCTGTTAGAGGCTTCAATACTCACGAAAAATCAATCTTATGAAGACGCTGCAACCGTTTTAAAAACAATACAACCTGACTCCATTTTGGGAATGTTTGGCAGCTATAACTTAGGTGTTACACTTATAAAAAGTGAACAGTTTCAACAAGGTATTGATGCGCTCAACCGTGTTGCTGAAATGAAAAATGGCAATGAAGAGTTCAATGCGCTCCGTGACCGTGCAAACCTGACCTTAGGGTTTATCTATCTGGATCGCTATCAGGGGCATCAGGCACAAACACATTTCGAACGCATTCAACTTGATGGCCCTTATGCCAGTCAAGCACTTCTGGGGCTCGGCTGGACTCACTCAGCCCTCAGTCAATTTCATCAAGCACTCGTTTACTCCCAAGAGCTCCAGCAACACAACAAACTGGATGATGCGGTACAAGAATCACTGCTTGCCGCTCCTTATGCACTGAATCAGCTCTTTGCGCATAAACAAGCATTGCAACAATACCAGCAAGCCGTCGAAATTTATAAGACCCAGTTACAACGGATTCAATATTTTATTGAATCCATTCCCGGCAGTCAGCTTGCAAATACCTTATTAGGCCAGCCCAATCAAAATGAAACGGATGGACCTTGGCAGTTGCAAGAGCTGACCAATATCACTGAAAACTATTACCTTCAGGTGCTTTTTTCACAAAATGATTTTCAAGAAGTCCTTAAAAGCTATCGTGATCTGGTGTTCATGAAAACTAAATTACAACAGAGACAGAGCGATCTCACACTCTATTACGACATGATTGATGTACGCCGTAACATATTAAAGAAACGCAGTACGGCCATAGATAAACAGCTCGATGCGGCTCACTTGAACACCGTCAACGCCCGGTACTCAACACTCACCCAACAGTTTGCACTGATTGAAAAAAATAACAGCAGCCAGTCACTCGCCAATGCTCAGGAAAAGGAGCAACTCGATAGAATCAAACGTATCGAACAACGCATTGAACGACTCGCTACACACCCAAACATCAATCACTACCAAGGTCGCCACCGACTACTTAAAGGCCTGGTTTTATGGAATATCAACAGTCAATTTTATAAACGTTTACAGGAAAAAAAACAATCTATTCAGTCACTTGATGACAATATAAAAGCGTACGATCAATACCAACAAAATATCAAACAAAAACAACATGATGTTGCACAAACATTTGTATCTCACCAAAAGCAGATCATATCGCTTCAAAAGCGCACCCACGATCTACAGATAAAAATAGAGCAACTATTGAATAAACAGTCTCATCATATCGAACAGATGGCGATTACCGTACTAAATAAAAAGAGTCAACGAATCTCTGATTACCTCGCTCAAGCCAGCATTGCAATTGCCCAGATTTATGATCAGGCAGATGAAGAAAAGGGTGTCCAGCAGTGAGAAACCTATTTTTTATCGTGATTTTTTTCATGTTATTAAGCAGTGGTTGCACAACCTGGAATCAGCAACAATCCAAGGTCATTACACTCAAATCTCTTGAAGATAACGCGGTCACCATTGAGCAGCACCCAGTCACAGAGGTCAACCACAATAAAACGATTAATGCGTATAAAACTGTTTTGGAACGCGCCACAAAAGGCAGCCCATATTACATTGAAGCTTTGCGCCGCCTTGCAGATATGGAGATGGAACGTGTTGATGATTTAATCTCCTCATTCAACAACACCAACCAGCAAAGTGAAGAGGCAATCTACAAGCAAGTCATTGCACACTATGAAGAGCTGTTAAAAACCTATCCCGACATGCCAGCCAAGGACCGAGTCTTGTATCAGTTAGCCAAAGCCTACGAACATAATGGACAACTGGAGAATACCCTCAAGGCGCTGGATACTTTAATAAAAGATTACCCCGGCTCCCCCTACCTTGGGAAAAAACAGAGCATCCCCGAACTCTCTTTTGGCCGCCCACAAAAAAAGAAAACCACCTCAAAATACCTGGGTGAAGTGCAATTTCGTCGCGGTGAAATAAATTTCACCCGTCAATCATACGCTGCGGCAGAAGCCGCATATGCGGCTGTTATTCATCTGGGAGACAAAACCAAATTTTATGAACGAGCCATCTATAAACACGGCTGGTCACTTTACAAGCAAGGAAAATATGCAACAGCACTCAACTCTCTATTTGCCCTGCTAGACATCAAGCTGAATACAAAAAACAGGCCATGGGAGCAGACTCGGGGCTTGCAAAGCAGTGAAAAAGAGTTCAGAAATGACACCTTGCGTGTTATTTCACTCTCATTCAGTTATATGGACGGCGCATACTCTGTGTCAGAATTTTTTGCCAAAAACAAACGTAACTATGAAATTTTAATTTACGACTCTCTGGGACAGTTTTATCTGGATAATGACCGCATTGATGATGCCACAGATACATTTTTGACTTTTGTAGAACAACACCCTGAACACGCTCAATCTCCCTTTTTCTACTTAAGAGTTATTTTTGCTTATAGCCAAAATAACCAGATACAACACGCGCTCAATGCAAAACAGGAGTTTATCAAACGCTTCGGCATAAAGAGTAAATACTGGGCTTCCACCACACCCACACTACGCAAAAAGCTGAAACCTTATCTAGCCAGCACAATGGGTGATTTAGCGCGCCATCACCATGCTCAGTACCAAAAAAATCCCACTCAAAACATCTCCTCATATGCTCAGGCAGTCCTATTGTATCGTCAATTACTAACCCTATTTCCTAAAGATAACGATGCAGCGAATATCAATTTTATGCTTGCAGAAATTTTATTTGAAAATAGATCGTATCAGAAGGCCGCCATTGAATATGAAAAAACGGCCTATAATTACCCACCACACAAACACTCCAACGAAGCGGCTTATGCGGCTCTCACCGCTTACAAAAATCGCCTTGAACAGCCCAGCAAACCCCAGACAAACCAATATATTGCGCTTGAAGCCCAAATGATAAAAAGCGCCCTGCGCTTCACAAAAGCCTTTCCTGATGATGCCAGAACACCTGTCGTCCTGATCAATTCCGCCGAAAAACTTTTCGCACAGAAAAAAAGCAAGGCCGCAGCATCTATTGCTGAACGCATTCTAACTCTAGAGAAACAAAATATTGATGCAAAAATAGAGCGGACAGCCTGGGCGATTATCGCTCATACTTATTTTGAACAACAAAATTACATCAAGGCAGAAGAGGCTTACAAAAACACCCTGAAACTCACCCCTTTTAAGCACCCTGAGCGCAAAGCCTGGCAAGAACAACTTGCCGCATCAATCTATAAACAAGGTGAAGCCCTGCAAAACAAAGGAGAGGCAGCGCTTGCTGTAGAGAGTTTTTTACGTGTTAAAAAAGAAGCGTCTGCCTCCTCCGTTGCGGCTGTTGCAACCTACGATGCCGCAGCGCTGCTAATCACCATGGGACATTGGAACCGAGCAACTCAAGTTCTCGAATATTTTATTACAGAATTTCCAAGGCATAAATTGCAGCCCAACGCCTTGGCACGCTTATCGGAAACCTATATTAAAAATAACCAACCCGCAAAAGCCGCAGGTGTATACGAGGCTCTATCAACAAAAGAACAAAACCCGGATATCCGGCGTGAAGCGGCCTGGCAAGCTGCAAAGCTCTACGAAAAAGGTCAACAACCTTTGCAGGCTATCGAAGCCTATAAACGCTATATAACGCTCCACCCTTTTCCAATTTCACAAGCCATGGAAGCACGCCACCATCTAGCACTACTTTATCAACAACAGGGAAACAAGAAAAAACAACAATATTGGTTAGAAGATATTATTAATACGGAAAGAAGCACCGCTGACATAAATAAAACTGACCGAATGAAATACATTACAGCAAAAGCGGCTTTGGCACGGGTAAAACCACAGAATGCTGCTTTTCATAAAATTAAACTGGTCAAACCATTCAAGAAAAACCTGACGCAGAAGAAACTGAAAATGACAGCCGCACTGAATGGTTATCAAAAAGCAATCGCTTATAACGTCGCAGATATTGCAACAGAATCAACGTACCGGATTGCTGAAATTTACAATGAATTTGGTCATGCACTGATGACTTCAGAGCGCCCTTCAGGTTTGAGTGCTGAAGAACTTGAGCAATATGAAATATTACTGGAAGAAGAAGCGTATCCTTTCGAAGAAAAAGCCATTGACACACACACAATCAATGCCAGACGAATTCAATCAAAAATTTATGATCAATGGGTCAAGAAAAGCATCAAAGCACTCAAAAAATTATCACCTGCTCGTTACAACAAACAAGAGAAAAGCACACCCTATATTTCCACTCTGAAATAGGCGTAAAGAGCCCCTTTACCGATATTTTGTTGGATCTAAAACCCCAGCATCTCGAAACCCAACAGCTCGCAAGCGACATGAATCACAGACGCGACAGGCTAGTCCCTGACTATCCGCAGCATAACAAGAAATTGTTTGAGAAAAATTCACACCTAGAGCAGAGCCTTTCGCTATAATTTCTGCCTTGGTTAAATTAATTAATGGTGTATGAATATGGAAAGGAACTCCTTCTACGCCCGCTCTTGTTGCCAGATTTGCCATTTTTTCGAATGCTGAGATATATTCTGAACGGCAATCTGGATAACCTGAATAATCAACGGCATTGACACCGATAAATATCGCTTGTGCATTCAGCACTTCAGCCCAACCCAGTGCGATTGACAAAAAAATAGTATTACGTGCTGGAACATATGTGACAGGAATACCATCACAAGAGTGCTCTGGAATATCAATCGAATCATCCGTGAGAGCCGAGCCACCAAATTGACGCATATCCAGATGAACAACCTTATGTTTTTCAACTCCAATTGAACTCACCACCCGCTTTGCAGCTAAGAGCTCAGAGCTGTGGCTTTGGCCATAATCAAAGCTTAAAGCGTAACAACGGAATCCCTGTTCTTTGGCTATTGCCAATGTTGTCGCTGAATCCAGACCGCCCGACACAAGCACAACTGCGGCGGGTTTATCAAGCATACTCATACGATCATTACTTACCTTGTGTGTCATTCCAGAGGTATTTATGAAGTTGTATTTGAAAACGAACAGGCAAGCGGTCTTCAAGAAGCCAATTTGCTAAAACTGTATCTTCAAGTTGACCGTGTGACGTGCTGAATAACACTTCGCAGCGTTCAGGAAGCTGATGTTGAACAAGCAATGCCTTCGACCAAAGGTAATCATCCTGATCGCATATAACAAACTTGAGTTGATCTTTAGAAGATAGATAAGAGAAGTTGGAAATCAGATTTTTATCGGCTTCGCCTGATCCTGGCGTTTTAATATCTACAACACGAATCACACGCGAGTCAACCTTGGAGATATCAAGCGCACCACTCGTTTCCAGAGAGACTTCATAACCTGCATCACATAGCTCAACTAACAAAGGCTGGCAGTTGTCTTGCGCTAAGGGCTCGCCTCCTGTAACGGTCACATAAGTTGTATTATAACTTTCAACTTGCTGCATGATATCCGGCACAGAGTGCCACTGCCCACCCTTATAAGCATATTTTGTATCACAATAACTGCAGCGTAAGGGACAACCCGTCAGACGGATAAAGACCGTTGGCCAACCCACACTGCGTGACTCTCCCTGAAGAGAATAAAATATTTCTGTAAGTTGTAAACGATGACCTAACGACATAAAAAAATAAACACAGAAAACCTATCGTCCTTCTTCTTCCATACGCTTCAAACGGTTCTCTGCCAAGCGTGCCGCACTGCTTTCTGGAAACTGAGTGACCAGTTTTTCTAAAAATGTGCGGGCTTGTGGCCACTCCTCTAGCTCATAATGTGCGTAACCCACTTTCAGTAAAGCGCCAGGCACTTTTTGACTGTTGCTGTAATCACTTATAACCAAGCCAAATTCACGTACCGCCTGACTAAAACGACGTGTGACATAATTAGCCTCAGCCAACCAATATTGAGCATTATCTGCATATTCAGTCTCTGAATGATTTTTCAAAAAACTTTGGAAAGCATTAATTGCTTCATCATACTGGCCATTTTTAAGTAACGAGTAAGCTTCAGAGTAGTCCGGTGCAGGATCTCCAGAGCTAGAAGATCCAACCACACTTGAACCTTCAGCCGTGATTAAAGTTGCATCGGGTATTCTTTCATCATCAAACACCGCTAATATTGGTTCGGAATCTTCAGCAGGTGGCTCTATTGACAAGTCAACGCTTTCGGCTTGATCTGCTTTAACTCCTGTTTCCAGCACTTCCAGACGCTGATCCAGATCCAGATAGAGCGCTTGCTGCCTTCGTTTCATCCCTTCCTGATTATGTATTTGTAACTCTGTATCACCCTGAAGCTGCTGCAGCTGGTTTTCAAGTTCATCCAGGCGCAATGAAAAATTCATTAGCACCTGACTATCCAGTAACCGCTCTAACTTGTTGAGGCGCTCTTCAATCAGGTTACTTTGCCTAGCCTGTATTGATGTCGCCTCCACAACAGGTGCCAGCGACTCAGCATTGACAGGCAACACAACTGACACCGCTAAAAACAGCACCGTCCCTGCACTAGGTCGCTGAAACAAATTCTGTGCTGAAAAGCCTTTCACTTTCATTAACGTCCTTGATAACGTAGCTCTACACGACGATTTTTATCATCGTAACCCACCTCTTCAGGGCGCTCTTCACCGTAACTGACGACCTCCAGTTGATTGGCTGAGACCCCTTGTAACAACAATGTATTCTGTACTGAGTTCGCACGACGCTCGCCCAGAGCCATATTGTATTCACGAGTACCACGTTCATCTGCATGGCCTTCAAGAACTAAAAATGCATCGGGGTTATCAATAAGGTACGCTGCATGAGCACTAATAACGGAATGAAATTCATCCTTAATTTCACTGGAATCATATTCAAAATAGATCACACGAACGGCCAAAATACTATCAGGATCATCTAATTCATCACCACTGTAGGCTTCCGTTATTTCAGAAGCAATAGATTCAACAGGCATCGTTATGACGGACGGCTCTACACGCTCTTCAATAACAACAGGAGCAAGAACCTCTTCAACAGGCTCCACCACCTCTCCAGTAGAACTACAGCCCATTAATATAAATGCGGGGGCAGCCAACCCTAATAGTTTTGAATGTGGTTTCATTATTTTAATCTCCTAGATTCTGCTATTTGTTTGATATTAATTTAATTTGAATGTAGACCATGCTGGTTCACGAACATCACCTGTTTGTGAAAGTCGCTGTCGAACATAGCCATCGACGGAGACAATAGCTAAAACACTCTTGCCTCTACTTTTTGTTGCGTAAATAATCATGCTTCCATTCGGTGAAAAACTGGGGGATTCATCCAATCCCCCTTCGGATAGCAGGCGAACCCCTCCTCTCTCCAAATCTTTTATAGCGATATAGTACTTACCTTGCTCTCGATGCACCATAGCTAATAACTTGCCATCGGCAGAAAAAGCCGCACGCGAATTATATTTGCCCTCAAAAGTCAATCGTTTTGGCCGCCCCCCTGCGACAGGAATTTGATAAAGCTGTGCACCACCACTACGAGACGAAGTAAACACAATACTGTTTCCATCCGGTGCCCATACGGGCTCAGTATCTATGGCACGATTACGCGTCAAGCGACGTAGCTTATCACGTGCAAGATCATACACATACACTTCCGGGTTACCATCACGCGATAAAACCACAGCCAATTGTTTACCATCAGGTGACCAGGATGGAGCACCGTTTAAACCTTTAAATGACTTCAAACGCTTCCGCTCCCCAGTCAACAGCTCCTGTATATAAATAACTGGGCGCTGCGTTTCAAAAGAGACATAAGCCAAACGCTGCCCATCAGGAGACCATGAAGGTGACATAATCGGCCACTTTGAAGTTAAAACCGCACGTGGGTTTTCACCATCTGCATCCGCAACTAAAAGTGAATAACGCGGTTTGTTATCGGCTTCCAATACGGAAGTTACATAGGCTATTTGTGTCGCAAATGCACCAGCGGTTCCTGTCAGCTCTTTATAAATAATATCACTGATTTGATGCGCCGCATAACGCAGCTCATGTCCTCGTAGCACCTTACCTCTTGCAGGAATCGTATAACCCAATAAGCGTTTACCACTCAGCACATCCAAAAGATGGAATTGAACAACATAACCATTATTGACATGGCGTACTTTTCCCACCACCAAACTTTCAGCTTTCAACATGCGCCACTCTTTAAACCGAACTTTTGATGCGGTTGTCGGGCGTGAAAGAAAATCTTTTTCGGGCAATGGCTTAAAACGGCCACTGCGATGTAAGTTTGCTGAAATAATTTTAGCGAAGTCCTCTGGGACGTTGGCCACCCCCTCCATGCCAAAAGGGACAACAGCGATCGGTATCGCACTGGAAACACCTTGTGTAATCTCAATTTTCAGCACGGCCTGTGCTTGTGAAACCATCAAGAAGCACAGGCATACACTGAATAAATATAAAGCAATTTTTTTCATAAAAGATCCAACTTATATCGCCATGCCCAATGGAGCTAATTATAGTCCTTCGTATCACTTATTATTCTATTGACCATGAATACATTCTATGTCACATGACTCATAAAATAATGCACTCTTACATTCAGCGCAATAATAGTATTTTGTATTTGCATTATTGTTATAATTAATTAACCCTCTTCGAGCACGATCAATTTTCCACGTTCCCTCAATGCCATTTGAAATTGTAAAACTTCCACTTGCATAGCAATTAGATGCAATTAAATCGTGTGCATATTCTCTTGATGTTGCTGTTCGTGAATGTTTGAAAAATTTTATAATTTCAGATTTATTCAGAATGAATGTTTTACAAGATTCCACTGTCTCATTAGAACTGATGTAACCAGAATAGGAACCATTGCTATCAATATGAATGGTTTTAAAATCTAGTGGCTGCTGAGTTTGTCCCGTATTATTGGTGATTGAACAACCTACTAGTGCTACAGTGATAAAAAAGGGCAGTATAAGTTTTACCATGATGCTGTAGCCGCTTCTGTTTTATTTTTGTAAGAAACAGTAGGGTGTCGAAATATTTCCGTTAACGGCACTTTAAGAGAGAACCTTAATTCTTGGATAAGCCATTTGAGAGAATCGCCTTGCTCTTTTGTTAATGCTTCGTATGTTCTTTTATCATGATCAGGCTCATTAACAGGGAACGCTTGCCCAACAATTTCAATTCCTATGCTATCTTGATTGGAGGGATACCTGTTTGGAACATTTTTGGCCATTTCTCTTCGATGTGTGCCCGATTTCCCAGAATTATAACTATTAAATGCTGATTTAGCCGTTGTTCCACCAGTTTGGTGTACTATTATTCCACGAACCTTATTCATTGGCCTTTTTTCTATCGGTAGGCTAATTTTTAATTTAATTCTCTTGTGAATTACTTTTCCATGCATATCTATTAAAAACATTATATTCTCCTTTAAAAAGCTAACAGGAAGTTAATCCTCGGGTTTAAAAACAAATATCAGATTCCTCTCGAACACATCTGGATCTGGTGGCGATGGCAGAGGCGAAGCTCGCAACACAGCATGCTCGATAGAGCGCTGTACAACCAGATCACCATTGCAAACACCAACCTTCGCGCTCACCACCTCTCCACCCTTAACTTGTTTTACTTTCACCGTACAAGACAAACCCTCTACTGCGCTCGGAGGTCTACGCCAGTAGCGCTCAACATGTTGCTTAATCGTATCAACATATTTTGCACTCAATACTTTTAATTCTTTATTACGCTTTGTTTGTGCTTCAGCATCCGCTTTTTGTTTAGCCGCAGCCTCTTTGGCTTCTTGTTCTTTTTTACGTTTAGCCTCTTCAGCGCGCCGCTTCTTTTCGGCCTTTTTTTTCTTTTTCTCTTCAGCTAATCGTTTTTCTTCAGCGGCTTTTTTAGCTTTAAGCGCCTCTTGTTTTTTTCTCTCTTCCTCTTCTCTCTTTTTTAGCTCAGCAAGCCGTTTTGCTTCAATCTCTTGCTTTATTTTCTCTTCTGCTTGGCGTTTAAGCTCCTCTTGCTGTTTCTTTTCCAGTTCAACCAATCGTTTCTCTTCAGCTCGCTTCTCTTTTTCTAACTCAATCAAGCGTTGTTTTTCAGCTTCCCTCTTCTCTTCAGCCAATAGAGTCTTCTGCTCCAGTTCCGCTTGGCGTTGCGCTTCCTCCGCCTGTTTACGTATGGTTTCTTCTTTAATCCTTGCTATTTCAGCCTGCAACTGTTCATCATTAATGACGACCGCTTTTACAATGCTGATTGGCTTTTGCAACTCAACTTCCCAAGTAAAACTAAACAACAACACGGCAATAAGAACGCCATGAATCAATGCTGAAAGTAAAAAGTATGGAAGATCTTTAAACATTTATTTGCTGTTATCAGGCGCTGCGGTGATCAATCCAACACTTGATGCTCCCGCTTGCTGCAACAACACCATTGCCTGAATCACAGACCCATAATCAACATCAACATCACCCCGAACATACACAGGTGTACCCGGTTGATTACGCAAAGTCGTAGATGTTCGCAGCACCACTGTTTCAGCATCAATTGCTTCTTCAGGATCACCCCCTATATTCATATAATAATTACCATTCGCATCAACTGTGAGCTGAAGAGGCTCTTTTTCATTGGATTCGATCGCTTCAGAACTTGCCTGAGGCAAGTCAACCTGTACTCCCTGAGTCATCAAAGGAGCTGTGACCATAAAAATAATCAGTAGCACCAACATAACATCAATGTACGGTACGACATTAATTTCGCTTATGGGGCGTTTTCTAATACGTCCATTAACCATCGGCTTCACCTATTTCTGTTTTAATTTAACTGGGTGAATGTACTTTACGCTGTAAAATTGTATAAAATTCATCTGAAAAATTATCAAAACGATTCACTAAGCGCTCAACATCTGCAGAGTAACGATTATATGCAATCACCGCTGGAATTGCGGCAAACAAGCCCATTGCAGTTGCAATCAATGCTTCAGAAATCCCGGGAGCCACCATAGCAATCGTTGCTTGTTGCACCCCACTCAAACCACGAAAAGCATTCATGATGCCCCACACTGTTCCAAACAGACCAATATAAGGGCTGATTGAACCCACCGTTGCCAAAAATGATAAATTCACCTCTAAAGAATCCACTTCACGATTCAATGCAACGCGCATTGCTCGGTGTGGCCCTTCCAGTTGCGCCGCAGGCTCAACTCCAGTGCGTTTGCGCATTCGTGCAAATTCAGTGAAACCAGCCATAAAAATACTTTCCATACCCGAGGCATTGTGTCGATCGGAATACACTTGTGAATAGAGATTGGACAAATCCTTACCCGACCAAAAACGATCCTCAAAGTCATCTGCTGCATTGGATGCTTTTTTCAGAAGAGACCATTTACGAAAAATCATGGCCCATGAAATGAGTGATGCAAGTAATAAAATCACCATGACTAACTGCACTAACAAACTGGCATTACTGATTAAATGCACCAGTGATAGATCAACATTCATCTGTTATTTCTCCTAATACAGATTGTGGTATAGAACGAGCTTTAAAAGTGATTGCATCAACACAAGCAATTTTAATCCTTCCTTGGCACAAAAGCTCTCCATTATCATTCAATTCCAATTTGGTATTTGTGGAACAGGTCACGCGATAGACTGTTTGCTCCATCACCATACTGGCTTTGCCGCATTTTTTCAAAACAACGGTCACTTGTAAAAAATCATTAAATCGCGCGGGTCTTAAATATTCTAGCGCAACTGAACGCACTACAAAAACAACGCCATGCTTCTCTTGCAATTGAGGCTGTTCAATACCGAAACTGCGCAGCCACTCGGTACGTGCACGCTCCATATACTTCAGATAATTAGCATAATAGACAACCCCACCGCTATCTGTATCTTCGTAATAAATACGTACTGGCCATTTAAAACTACTCACCTTGCTCACCAAATAGATCTGGCGCTATCGGCTTATTATCAGATGTCGGTGGTTTTAGCCCAAAATGCAGATAAGTGCTGTTCGTTGCAACGCGCCCTCGTGTCGTGCGCATCATAAATCCTTGTTGAATCAAAAAAGGCTCCAGAACATCTTCTATTGTACCGCGCTCTTCGCCAATGGCTGCTGCCAAATTATCCACCCCAACAGGCCCGCCATCAAATTTCTCAATAATGGACAGTAGTAACTTTCGATCCAGCATATCAAAGCCATGACTATCAACGCTTAACAGATCCAGTGCTTTAACTGCCACGTCACCACAGATTTTTCCATTGGCTTTAACTTCTGCATAATCGCGTACACGGCGCAACAAGCGATTTGCAATACGTGGTGTTCCACGCGCACGGCGTGCAACTTCCAAGGCACCTTCATGCTCCATATCCAAGCCTAAAATATTGGCAGAACGTTTCACGATCGTCAGCAGATCCGCCACTGAATAAAACTCCAATCGCTGCACAATTCCAAAACGATCACGCAGTGGAGAGGTCAGCGAACCTGCACGAGTCGTTGCCCCCACCAACGTAAACGGCGGAAGATCAAGCTTGATAGAGCGCGCTGCCGGCCCTTCACCAATCATAATATCCAATTGATAATCTTCCAGCGCGGGGTAAAGCACCTCTTCAACCACAGGGCTCAAACGATGAATTTCATCAATAAACAGAACATCATGAGCTTCCAGATTGGTTAACAATGCCGCCAGATCACCTGGGCGCTCCAAAACAGGCCCGGAAGTTTGCTTGAGGTTCACACTCATTTCAGTCGCAATAATATTAGCGAGTGTCGTTTTACCCAACCCAGGCGGCCCAAAAATCAACACATGATCCAGCGCCTCTTCACGCTTTTTGGCCGCATGAATAAAAATTTCCATCTGTTCACAAACAACTGGCTGCCCAACATAATCGACTAATCGCTTAGGGCGAATCGCACGATCAATACTCTCCTCTTCAGGGGTCGTATTTTGTGCAGCTATTAAGCGTTCAGGTTCGATCATTTCAGATTATTTTTTAACCGATGATTGCAGTGCCAAACGAATAATATCTTCACTCGGCAAATCTTGAGTTTCAATATTACGTACCATACGACTGGCTTCTTGTGGTTTATAACCCAATGCAACCAATGCACTGACAGCATCAGACACTGGGCTTTTTTTGACCTGCTGCACAGATTGAGTAGCCTGCCCAGCCAGATCCGAAGAGGCTGTGTGACCCCAATCTTTCAAGCGGTCACGCATCTCAATAATCAGACGCTCTGCCGTTTTTTTACCAATACCTGGCAAGCGCACCAGTGTCGCACTATCTTCTTCCTGAACACAGCAAACAAAGTCATCTACAGCAATTCCAGATAAAATAGTCAGCCCCAGTTTTGGTCCGACACCATTGACTTTAATCAGATGGCGAAACAGTGTGCGTTCTGCTTCGCTTGCAAAACCATAAAGCAACTGTGCATCTTCCCGAACCACAAAGTGAATATAAAGTACCACTTCATTGCCCACTTCAGGCAAGACGTAAAATGTTGTCATGGGTGCATTAACTTCGTAACCCACACCCTGCACATCGACTAATAATTCAGGTACCTTTTTTTCAAGTAACTGGCCTCGTAAACGCCCTATCATCGCCACCGCCCTCTTACCATACTCTTCGCACTCCCCACCTGTGCCATCGTCTGACTTGTATTAAAGTGACATAATGCAATCGCTAACGCATCCGCTGCATCGGATTGCGGCGTTGCAGACAGGTTCAATAATACACGCACCATGTGTTGCACTTGTGCTTTTGTTGCATGACCGTGACCCACCACTGCTTTTTTAATCTGTGTAGGCGTATATTCAGCCACACTTAATTCCGCACCGATTGTGGCGCAGATAGCCGCGCCGCGTGCTTGCCCCAATTTCAAAGCGGAATCAATATTCAATTTTACAAAAACCTTCTCAATTGCCATTTCGTCAGGCTGATAAGATGACACAACGTTATGAACACCTTCAAAAATAGTCTTCAGACGATCAGGGAAGTTTTCACCTTCAGCGCGAATCGCACCACATGCAACATAACATGCTTTTCTGTTTTCAATTTGAATGATCCCGTAGCCCGTAATACGAGAGCCGGGATCAATACCAAGAATGCGCACCCGCTATAACTGCGCCATCACTTCATCAGAAATATCAACATTTGAATAGACATCCTGCACATCATCCAGCTCTTCCAGCATATCAATCAAAGCCAACATTTTTTGTGCACCATCAAAATCCAGCTCAACAGTTGTTGAAGCTTTCATGGTCACTTCAGCATGTTCAGGTTTCAGCCCAGCTGCAACCAATGCTTCTTTAATATCGACAAAAGTTTCTTCTGTGGTCAGCACTTCAATTGAACCATCATCATGACTCACCACATCATCTGCACCGGCATCTAATGCTGCTTCCATAATCACGTTTTCATCTGTACCAGCGGGGTAACTTATGATTCCCTGCTTGCTAAATAGATAAGAGACTGACCCATCTGTACCCAAATTGCCGCCGCGTTTACTAAAAGCATGACGCACCTCAGAGACTGTGCGATTTTTATTATCTGTCATGCAATCAACCATGACCGCCACGCCCCCCGGCCCATAACCTTCGTAACGTATTTCGTCGAAATCCTGACCTTCCAACTCTCCAGCACCACGTTTGACTGCACGCTCAATGGTATCTTTAGTCATATTGCCCGCAAGTGCTTTATCAATAGCTAAACGTAGGCGCGGATTTGAGCCGACATCGGATCCGCCCATTCGCGAAGCAATCGTAATCTCACGTATTAATCGAGTAAACAACTTACCGCGTTTGGCATCCTGTGCGCCTTTACGGTGTTGAATATTTGCCCATTTACTGTGACCCGCCATAACTCTTATACCTTTTAAACAGACACTTCAAACATACGCTCTAAAGCAAGCCTGGCATTGACCGCCTCATCTTCCGGCACTTGAATACGGTTCACCACACGACCTTCAACCAAATTTTCCAGAACCCATAACAGATGCTGCGGATCAATACGGTACATCGTCGAACACATACAAAGCGTGGGTGACATAAAGTGAACATTTTTATCCGCTGCACTGTTCTTTTCAGCCACACGATTCACCAGATTCAGCTCTGTGCCTACCAACCAGCGCGTTCCTGAAGGAGCCGCATTGATTGTATTAATAATAAATTCAGTGGAACCCACATATTCCGATTTTTGACACACATCAAAAGAACATTCTGGGTGAGATATCACTTTCGTTTCAGGGTACTTTTCAAGAAACTGTTCAATATGTGTGACTTGGAATACCTGATGCACCGAACAAAAACCTTTCCATAAGATCATTTTTGCGTTACGGATGGCATCTGGAGTCAGGCCACCCATAGGTTTATCAAAATCCCACTCGACCATTTCATCTAATGGAATGCCCATTTTATAGGCAGTATTTCGCCCCAAATGCTGATCGGGGAAAAATAAGATTTTTTCACGCTGTTGAAAAGACCATTTTAATACCCGTTCAGCATTGGATGAAGTGCAAACAATGCCGCCATGACGACCACAAAATGCCTTCAGATCTGCTGCTGAATTAATGTACGTCACCGGTGTAATGCTGACATCAGGATCCAGCACTTCTGAAAGCTCTTTCCAGGCACGTTCAACATTAACTCGATTAGCCATATCAGCCATCGAACAGCCGGCATTCAAATCGGGTAAAATAGCGATTTGATCAGGCCGCGATAGAATATCTGCAACCTCAGCCATAAAATGTACACCACAAAAAATGATGTACTCAGCACTCGACTGCGCCGCATCACGGGACAGTTTCAATGAGTCGCCACTAAAGTCAGCATGTTGAAAAACTTCATCACGCTGATAGTGATGGCCTAATATCACCAGGCGATCGCCCAGCTTTTCCTTGGCTGCAACAATACGCGTCTGACACTCATCCTCATCCATGCGAGCGATCGTTTGAAATTCAATTGTGTTTACAGACATACCTAAAAACCTGCTAGTTGTTCTGCTCTGAAATTTTCTTGCGTAAACGGATGCCCAAATCTTTTAGTTGAGTATCATCCACAGCGGAAGGCGCTGAGGTCAACGAACACGCGGCTGATTGAGTTTTTGGAAACGCAATCACATCACGAATCGATGATGCACCACACATCAACATCACCAGACGATCCAGACCAAAAGCAATCCCGCCATGAGGAGGACAACCATACTTCAACGCATCCAGCAAAAATCCAAATTTATCTCGTGCCTCCTCTTCATCAACACCCAATAACTTTAATACGCTTTGCTGCATGCCTTCATTATTGATACGAATCGAGCCACCACCGACTTCTGTGCCATTCAGCACTAAATCATAAGCAATCGATAAGCAGTTTTCTGGGTCACTCTCTAGCGCTTCAACGCTGTCCACATTAGGTGCAGTGAATGGATGATGCAATGCATTGAGTTGACCCGTTTTGTCATCACAGTCGAACATTGGAAAATCAACGATCCAAACAGGCTTCCAGCCATGCTCAATAAAATCATGTTCATGGCCTAACTTGACACGCAACGCACCCAAAGATTCATTTACAATTTTTGCTTTATCAGCCCCGAAGAAGACCAGATCTCCATCTTCTGCAGCCACGCGCTTCATAATGGATTCAATAACCTCATCCGGCAAGAATTTAAGAATCGGAGATTGCAAACCCGCTCGGCCATCAGCCAATTTATTGACCTTAATATAAGCCAGACCTTTTGCACCATAAATACTGACATATTTAGTGTAAGTATCAATCTGTTTGCGGCTCAGCTCACACCCTTTAGGTAGACGCAGTGCAGCGACGCGCCCTTTGGGGTCATTCGCAGGCCCAGCAAATACTTTAAAATCGACCTCAGCCATCAAATCACCGACATCCACCAGTTCCAGTGAAATGCGTAAATCGGGGCGATCTATGCCGAAACGACTGATAGATTCAGCATAAGTCATACGAGGAAATTCACTCGGCAAAGCTTCTTGAAGCTCTTGCTTGAATACGCCGCGAATCATCTCCTCCATCAAGTTCATAATCTGATCATCAGACATGAACGATGTTTCGATATCCAGCTGAGTAAATTCAGGCTGACGATCCGCCCGTAAATCTTCATCACGAAAACAACGCGCCACTTGGTAATAGCGATCCACACCCGACATCATCAGTAACTGTTTAAACAGCTGAGGTGATTGCGGCAATGCAAAAAACTCGCCGTTATGAGTACGGCTTGGTACCAAATAATCTCGTGCACCTTCAGGAGTTGATTTGGTCAAAATCGGTGTCTCGACATCAAGAAAGCCATGGCTATCCAGAAAATCACGCAAATAGTGCGTTACACGCGAACGAAACTGAATGCGCGCCAGCATCTGTGGGCGACGTAAATCAACATAGCGATAACGCAAACGAATATCTTCATTTGCATCCAGATCATCATCAACAACAAAAGGAGGCGTTTCAGCAACGCTGAGAATTTCCAGAGTCTTACCTAGAATTTCAATTTTTCCTGTCGGAATATTTTCATTGACCGTACCGTCAGGACGAGCACGGACTTTACCTCTTATTTTCAGAATATATTCACCGCGAACACGCTCTGCCATTGCAAAACTATCACGGGTATCAGGATCAAAAACCACCTGAACGACCCCTTCACGGTCACGTAAATCGATGAAGATCACACCGCCGTGGTCACGACGGTTGTGAACCCAGCCACAAACATCAACATCTTGATCCAGATGAGATTCATTAACATGACCACAATAGTGGGTACGCATAAGACCTGTTTTCCTATTAGCTATAATTCAATAAAGGTGGAAATAGTACGGTTTGACAGCATTTGGTGCAACTCTGCGCCCCGTTATTAACTGTTTTCAGCTGGGCAAGCACTCGTACCACATGCAGAGCTTGGCGCTTCTTTTTTACCACTATTTTTAAAATCAGTCTCATACCAACCCGAGCCTTTCAAGCTAAACCCTCCCGCTGATATCATTTTTGCCAATTCAGGCTTTTCACATTCGGGGCAATCTTTCAATGACTCATCACTCATTTTTTGTATCTTTTCCAGCTGGTGCCCACAAGCACCGCACTTATATTCATAAATTGGCATAACAACATAAACCTCTAAACACTTAAAACAATATTTCGATTCGCTGAATCATGTTCGAAAAAACAGAGCTATGATAACATATACAGCATTATTCCCTGCAACACCTGGAGTGTAAAGTAACTCAATGAGAATGCTCATCATCATCGCTGCCATTGTGATCATAGTGATGATTTTATTAAATTGGTTCACTCGCACATCTGCCAAAGAAGTTGCACAAACTCTACGTAAAAGTGCACTACTTTTTGTTATTGGCATTGTTATATTGTTAGCACTCACGGGACGACTACATTGGTTATTTGCAGCCATCAGCGCGATGATTGCAATACTCCTGCCGCTCATGAAGCGCTTTCTTCCTATGCTACTGATGAACCTTCCACTACTGCGCCGTTTATTTAATCGCCACAAAGCAAAAAATCAAACAGGCCAGCAATTCAATCAAACCCGCGCAGGTACTCATAGTATAGATGAAGCTTATAAAACGCTCGGCCTTACACCTGGCGCATCAAAAAAAGAGATTGTGACTGCACACAAACGGCTTATGCAAAAATTTCACCCCGACCGTGGTGGCTCAACTCACTTGGCCACCCAAATCAACCAGGCCAAAGACTTCTTGCTAAATCAGAACAAGGATCGCAAATAAAGTAAAAAATTTTACTATAATTCGGGCAAAATAATTTATATAATAGAGAAATTTAATGGTAAAAAGGGATTTCAAAGTGGAAGAACATCAATGGGATATCGCATTAGCAGCATTAGTAACTGAAGAGTTCAAAAATAAAGGAGCACCACTGACAACGAAGGATTTCAACCAACTGGCTCACCGATACAAGATTCGCTTTGATGATATTATGGCAACTGTATTTGAACTGACCATTCAACATGAATGGAAATACAGCAATAACCCTCAACAAATTATTACTCGAAAAACTCTTGACGACCTCTATGTCAATGGCCGGCTCAAACAAGAGGATATAGATACATTTACAGGTGAGTGGCGTCCAGATCCTTAACGAGTCAACCGCTCGAAAATAAAAAAACCTGCAACATAAGTCCCTATCGCAGACCCAAGTGTGCTCAATATAAAAATAAGCAAAGTACGTGTTACACGATTTTTCCACCATCCTTTAAAGTGAGTCGTGTCGTGCTTCAATTGGTTAAAATCCGCCACCTTGGGCTTGCGTATATAGATCTCTATCATCGCAGTCACCATACCTGCACCCACCATAGGGTTCAAAGAGGTTATAGGTGCCGCAATAAAAGCGCCCACAACTGTTAATGGATGAGCTCCTGCTATCGCGGCTCCGAGCGCCGATAGCCCACCATTAATTAAAACCCACCCAGCAACAAGTGACCAACCCAAATCACTACTATGTGAAAAACCTAAAGCAAAACCCAGTAAAATCAACCCAACAATAACCCAAGGCACTATTTTCAACCAGCCTCGGCTTACAGGAACAACTTCTAGTTCATCAATGACTTGCTCTGGTTTTTGCTGTGATTGTAAAAGATATTTTTCTATACCACTCAGATGCCCCGCACCCACAACAACCAATAGATTCCGAAATGATTTTTTCTCTACTTCTTGTAGCAGGCGAGCAGCCATATAGCGATCACGTTCATCAATTAATGGTAAAAAAAGAGTTTGGGATTCCTCAGCAAACTGAGAAAAGGTTGACTCCAATAGGTCCCCCTCCTTTAGACGCTCAATATCTTCTTCACTCACCTTCTCTTTGGAAACGACACTCGCCAACAGCCCAGACACCAAATTAAAACGTTGCCACCATGGGATATTATGATATATACGTTTCAGCGTGATACCCATTTCACGATCCACAAGGAATATAGGTATTTTTTCATCCTGGGAATACTCTACAGCCGCAAACATATCTGCACCGGGCTTAACGCCAAACTGCTCAGCAATACGTTGCTGAAAAGCACCCAATGCCAAACTCGCTGCCACCATTGAAACTTTACGCTCACGCACCACCTGAAAAAGATCCATCTGTGCTAAAGCATCTGGATCAATCATTGCGTTATAACGACTGGGGCAAAGCTCAACAGCAACCGCATCATATTGTTGACTGCTCAACATTGACTTCACTGCATCAGCACTGACCTTGGAGACATGCGCCGTTCCAAGCAACGTAATACATTGCTCGCCAATCTTAACTGTTACAAAAGGCTGATCTGGTAAGTTCGAGTTCGCCGACACAATTACTCCTAAGAATTGAAGATACTCATTTATTCCAGACACTAACAAAAAAATGCCAAGCATTTCAATAAATCTGTAATGAGAAGTTTTTTAAGTGGTGAGAGTTGCACGGTATTCCCACGCGGGCGCATGGGAACGAATAACAAAATGCAGGAGGCCGTTATGAAAGTTGTTGCATCAAATCCAAGGCATCTTTTTTCTGCTGGTCATCTCCTTTTTCCATAACATCGTTCAGTATTTCTACAGCTCCGCCATCATCCCCCATATCAATATAAGCGCGCGCCAGATCCAACCGAGTTCCTATCTCATCCATTTTAGACAACCAATCATCACCTGAGTCAGCATCGGCTAATGATGCCTCTGGAATCGAAAATTCACCCTCTACATGAGGCAACTCCTCCAGATCACTCAATGATTCGGCCAACTCTTCTGAGTTTTTAACCAAAGGTGCCAAACCCTCGCCCAAGCCACCTTCAAAAGCGATACTGTTATCATCTTTAGACTCTGATTCAAGCTCACTTTCTAAAGATTTTTTCTTTGGTGGGTTCAGATCTTCTGTAACCAGCGTGCCTTCAAGCAATTTATCATCACCCGTTAGATCAATCTCTTCAGACAATAGAAGTGACGACTCACTCAATGCATTAGCATCAAAGTTAAACATCTGAGTTGCTTCATCCTCCTGTTGCAACTCGGCTTGCTCACCATTCTGGAATAGCGCATGACCAGGGCAGACCTTGGAAGCCATTGATGAAACTTCACTCCACAAGCGATCTTCTCCAGGCCTTATTGATTCGTTGAGTAGCTCCGCTTGTACAATGAATGCATCCTGTTCACCCGTTGCCGCATAAATTTCTAATAATTTAACATGCAGTTCGTTTCGATCGGGATCAATCTGAATCGCTTCTTTCAATAAATCTTCTGCTTGAGGGTAACGTCGATAAGCGATATATACATCAGCCTCATCAATGGGATCAATTTCATAATCAAGCTGCATATCCTCTTCTGCATCAACCGTTTTCTCAGTCGTTGTTACAGTTTCAGTAGCAGCGTCGCCCTTATCATTGGCTGAAATATCACGTGAGTCTGTTTCAGGCTCTTCAGTGAGTGGCGTTGTGAATTCAGCATAACTATCATCATCAAGTGACTCATTATCACGTGAACGCCGACGCACCACAATCGCACCCAGCGCCAATAAACCTAAACCAACCCCAGCCACTAAACCAAGTGCTGTTGGATCTTTAAGTAGCCCACCAATAAAAGATTCGGGCTTTGCGTCTTCTTTTTGTTGATCTACTTGCGCTACAGAAGTGACTGGTGGGGTCGCTGCTTGCTGCGGTTCGCCGGTCACTGTTGGAGTTTGCGCAATCTGTTCGTTATCAGACGTGGTAGCGATCACATCTGCTTCTCTATTTTGCAAATTTGACAACACACCTGACTCAATACTGAGCAAGCGCTTCAATTCACTGATCTGGTTTTCAAGCTCAACCAAACGACTCTGTAACAGAGCATTCTCTTTTTCAGTCGCTGCATTACTCTGCAATGCCAACTCTAAATCATTTTGTAATCTTTCAATATTTGCAGACAACTCATCTGCTGACCCTCCAGCCTTATTCAGAGCGCCATCATCAGGTGCTGCTAGTTCAAGCCTGGCTGGCTGTATTGGTTTTCTTGCTGCCGGTGCTTCAGCAATAACTGTGCTATCAGGTTCACCCTGTAATTTATGAGTATTTTCTCCAGAAATTTGTGCTTTGCCTTGCTTAATCGCTTGCCATTGCTGACTTTGAATTGTGTACTCTTCGCTTGCCTGTTTTTTATTGATCGCTGTAAAACGAGCAACATCATCAATACGCAATATATAGCCGGCTTTAAGGCTGTTAATATTGTTTTTGTAAAAAGACTCAGGATTGGCTTTTAAAAGCGCCATCATGGCTTGAAACACGCTCACTGAAGAGTCTGGGCGCATCTCCAGTGCTATTTTCCATAAAGTGTCATGTCGTTCCGTTGCGCCATAAGAGATTGAGCCATCATCGTTTATAACAAGTCTGTCGTTGACAGGCTCGGCACGCTCTTTCGGTCTGACAGGTATCGCATGAGTTGTTGCAGGTGCACTTACTGGCGCAGGTTTTTCTGTAGTCAAATCAGGCGGATCAAGCAGCAACGTATATTCACGAATCAGTCGACCTCGACTCCAGTTCACTTCAACAAGAAAATCAAGGAAAGGTTCGATAATAGGCTCATCACTACGTACTATGACATAGGGCTCGCCATCAATATGAGTGACCTCAAAATGAAGTTTACCCAGAACAGCCAACCGATCCAGATCTTTGCGATCAAATATTTCTGGCGAAGCCAGCTCTACACTTAATGATTTAAAATCACCTTCATCCAGTGAAAACAGTTTAATTTCTGCATCCAGAGGTTGATTTAATGATGAGTGAACCTCGATATCTCCCAAACCCAAAGCAACCGCATTGGAAGATGACAGCATACCCAGAGCGACTGATGCACTCAGAATACAAGGAAATAAGCGTTTAATTTGCATCCCTTTAAGCTAACCTCAACGTTATAAAGTCGTTGTATAATAATTATGAACCTGAAACATAAGCCTGTAATTTACTTAGAACTCTGTTCACTACTCACAGTATTCTACGAAAAAACCAGTCACCACACCAATTCAGCAACGACAGATTAATTTATTCATCTCTTGTTTTCATTCAAACATGGACTCACTATCTACTATAGCGCCCTAAATAAGATAATCTTTGATAAGAGTTTCAGCAATCTGCACACTATTCAATGCAGCACCCTTGCGAACATTATCGGCCACAACCCACAAATCAATACCATGGGAATGTGAAATATCATCACGAATTCGCCCAACATAAACCGGATCTTCCCCCGCTGCTTCACTCACCGCAGTGGGAAAACCACCCGCTTTACGCTCATCCAGCACAACAACACCAGGCGCTTTTTTTAGCAATTCAGTCACTTCATCAGCACTAATTCGATCGCGCGTTTCAATATGAATTGCTTCAGAGTGCCCATAAATAACAGGAACGCGTACCGCCGTCGGATTCACCAAAATAGCATCATCTTCAAATATTTTTTTCGTTTCCCACACCATTTTCATCTCTTCTTTGGTGTAGCCATTTTCCAGAAACACATCAATCTGAGGCAATACATTAAAAGCGATTTGTTTGGGGTAAACATCGCATGAGACAGCATCACCTGCGAGCACAGCGGCCGACTGCTGATTCAACTCTTTAATCGCATCAATGCCTGTGCCTGACACCGCTTGATAAGTGCATACATTAATCCGTGTAATACCCACCGCCTGATGGATTGGATTTAAAGCCACCAACATCTGAATGGTCGAGCAGTTTGGGTTTGCAATAATATTATGGTTTTTATAATCACCGATAGCATGCGGATTTACTTCAGGCACAACTAATGGAATTTCATCGTCATAACGAAAGTGAGAGGTATTATCAATGACAATACACCCTTTCGCAGCGGCCTTTGGCGCATACACTTCAGAAATAGAGCCTCCTGCTGAAAAAAGCCCGATTTTTGCTTTTGAAAAGTCAAAATCAGCCAAGTCTTCTACAACAATGGGTTTTCCTTTAAAAGTGAGCTCACGCCCAGCCGAACGTTTACTTGCCAACAAATATAAATTGTTTACGGGAAAGTCACGCTGCTCAAGAATAGACAACAGTGCCTCACCGACGGCACCTGTTGCGCCCACAATCACAACATCGAATTTTTTGCTCATTTTCAACTGACCTATAATTAAACTTTTAATGCCGCAACAACAGCAAAGCCCATTTCAGAAGTACTCACTTTTCGTGAACCATCTGTATAAATATCCGCTGTTCGCAAGCCTTGATCCAACACAGAACTGACTGCGGCTTCAATTCGATCCGCAAGTTCAGGCTCATTCAAGGAGTAACGCAACATCATCGCGACTGATAAAATTGTCGCCAATGGATTGGCGACATTTTTCCCGGCAATATCTGGTGCAGAGCCGTGAATAGGCTCATACATACCTTTACCATTGGCATCCAGCGAAGCCGATGGCAACATGCCGATTGAACCCGTTAACATGGCAGCACAATCAGAGAGAATGTCACCAAACATATTGGTTGTTACCATCACATCAAATTGCTTGGGCGCACGAACCAACTGCATGGCTGCATTATCGACATACATATGACTCAAAGCCACTTCAGGATAATTTTTTGCAACTCGCTCCATGACTTCACGCCAAAGCTCTGTACATTCCAATACATTGGCTTTATCAATAGAGCAGACACGTTTATCACGCTTCATTGCAATTTCAAACGCAGAATGGGCAATGCGTTCGATTTCAGATTCACAATAAACCAAGGTATTAAATCCTTGGCGCTCTCCATTCTCCAGCGTACGTATTCCTCGTGGCTGTCCAAAATAGATTCCGCCGGTTAACTCACGCACAATCATGATATCCAGCCCAGCGACCACCTCTTCCTTTAGAGTGGACGCATTCGCCAATTGTTTATATAAAATGGCGGGACGTAAATTAGAAAAAAGCTCAAGCTCGGCGCGCAAACCAAGCAACCCTTTTTCAGGGCGAACCGCAATATCAAGATGCTCCCACTGATGACCACCCACTGCGCCTAACAAAATAGCATCCGCTGATTTTGCCAGCGTCAAAGTCGCCTCAGGCAGAGGTGAGCCGGATGCATCAAAAGCACTGCCGCCGACCAATCCATGCTCAATATCCATTGCAAAGCCAAAGTCACCTCTCAGGCACTCCAAAACCTTAATGGCTTCATTCACAATCTCTGGGCCAATTCCATCACCCGGTAACACGGCTATCTTTTTTGTCATTAATTTACTGCCTGAATTAAATATTTAAAATTTTTATGGAATTCTACACCATATCCCCTCAGTCATAAATAACGACATATTCCGATTCTGGCTAGCATCAATGCTTGCAAAGCAGCACGACGCTCAAAAGATGTGCGTTTCGACGGATTATTTTTCATAGGAGTAAAAACAACGGGTTGAGTCGATTTACAAAACTTTAAATTCTGGTGTTATACGGAGATTATGAGCGGCCTTACAGAACCCAATATCAAAGGTGTGGAGTCTGTTTTCTCCACAAATGCAAAGGTGCATAGCATCTGCAAAATCAGCACCTAATTTATACCACTCAAGGGCGTGACCAACTTCTAGAGAATTTTCTATCATAAGATTCTTGGTCATCAAGGCATTTTCAAAAAATGTAGCAATATCATTACATGAATTTTTGTAAACAGAGCGTAATACCCACTCAGTTTCTAGCAACACCGTCCGTGAAATAAATATTTCATTTAAATCAAGTAATTGTTCTGCTATTTCAGCTTGTCGATGGTCGTCATTAACAGCGATGCGTACTAATAAGTTTGTGTCAAAAGCGATCATTGTCATACTCGACTGGCTGACATAATTGTTTGGTTGAAACAGGCTCACCAGTATGTTGTAAAAACCCACGTAGAGATTTTGCCGAGAGTCTCTTCTTCTCAGGTGATTTGGTTTGCAACATAACACCATGTTCTGTTGTCAACAAAACCAGCTCTACACCCACTCCCCAATGTAGTGAATCACGAACATCCTTCGGAATAACGATTTGCCCCTTGCTTGAGAGCTTTACTGTGGCAGCTAGCATATATTAATTCCCCAGTAAGAATAGCGGTAAGAAATATTATTATGAGCAGGTTATTAGTAAGTATCAAGTCTATTCTATTAAAAGCTATACCTCCACTTTTTTAGCCAAAAATGAATAGCAGGAACAACCGATCGGCTAAAGCGTGCAACCGATTTTTTCCGTCAACGCCGCTAATACATAGGCATAACCAATTCTCTCTTGCTCCAAACGCAATTTGTCGGCAAAAGTATTATTTATCAAATTATGATATAGCTGATTTTCTTTTGGACTTAATTTTGTCAATTCTCGTATTGAAGGTTTATGCTCCAACTCCCAGAATGATCGATGATCTAGCAGCGTTTTTTCATCCATCAAAATACTTGTCGTGTGTGGCAACTTAGCCCTTAGTTGATCCAGGATTGCAAAGCCATGCGTGTCAATATCCCCCCAGTAGTAAATATTTAATTGGGATAACCAGCTTACATTACTCAAAAATTCAAAACCGTAACCTGCACCAAAAATCACCATGCTATGTTGCATTTCTGGAAATACCAGAAAGTTGATTTCATTTTCAGTAATAATTAATGTTTTCAGTTGAGTTTTGATTTGAGGGTTTTCATCTAACTGACTAAATGCTGCATGACTGACGGTCAAGTCTTGACAATTGCCGGGGATCAGTTGAATGTCTGGGTCGAGTATACGAAAACGCACTCTTGTGGGCTTGCCCTGAAAGCCGTATCGCTGAGCAAAGTGACGTGCTCCAGTAGCGTGCTGCTTAATGGCGCTGTCAGGTAACGATAAATCCAATAATGTTGTCAGTATCTTTCGGTGATGTTCGATGAATTTACTATCAATGCCAGGAATGTCCACTTGTCTCAGATAAATTCCGGAATTTGGGTTTCTTTTTATCCAGTCAATAACATCAAGTAGTTTTGGCCATGCCTCGGCAAGTTGCCAGGTTTTTATGCAGTGATTTTTTATCCAGTCAATGAGTGCGGGGTGATTTTTTTTCGTCAGCGCAATAAGCTCAGAGAATGTTTGAACGTCATTTTTCACGCGGAGTATCTTGATAGCATCGTCCAGACTGTCTAACCAAATGGCTGCGGGAACCTGGTTTTCACCGAGAATGCGATGTTGTATTGTCTTCATTTCTAGACGTAAACTTTTTATGTCTTGTAATGATGAAATCCACTGCCTGACTTGATCAAAGTTTTCCGACAGCTCTTTGCTAGTGGGCGTTTTTAATAACAAACGTATGGGAAAGACAGGTTTGTCACACAATAAACTGTTAAGAATAATGCCCCGATCCCAAAGGCGCTGTATTTGTTTTTGCAAGTCTTTGGCTTGAGTCCAGAGCATGGTTCGATTTACGTTTCAAGCTGCGCGGCTTGAGTTTTTTCCTTTTGATAAGCCTCAATGCTTAAATTGCGGATTTTAGAATCACGCCCCGCATCATTATGCACAAACCCCACACTGGAAACATACGGCTCGATGATGTGAATTTTTTGCAGCGGCGTTACAATGAGAAGCTGAAGATTCAATTGCTCGAATAACTTCAAGCCATATTGTGCGGATTCGTCAGAGCCACGACCAAATGCTTCGTCAATGACCACGAATCGAAATGATCGAGAGCGAACTGCGCCCCACTCCAGACCAAACTGGTAGGCGAGGCTGGCGGCTAAAATGGTATAGGCCAGCTTTTCTTTTTGCCCACCCGATTTGCCGCCGGAGTCAGAGTAATGCTCATGTTCGCTGTTATCTTCGCGCCAGCGTTCTGACGCGGCAAAGGTGAACCAGTTTCGTACATCACAGACTTTATTTGTCCAGCGTTTGTCTTGATCGCTCAGCCCTTCACGCCCGCGAAAGCGTTCAATGATGTTTTTGACTTGCAGAAATTTTGCTTCTGAATATTGCTCGTCATCCGAGCCGGTAAGGCTACCTTCTGTGCATGTTCGTAGCTCGGTCTGAAAATCACGAATATCGGCATCTTGCGTCGGCTGAGCCTCCAAAAGAATGTAACGCCCTGAATTGTAGTCAATTTGAGTCAGTGATTCGTTAATGTGTTCGATCCGCTCCCGGATAGTTTCCCGCTCACGATTTAATTGTGATTGAAAGTTGGCAACTTCCCGAATCGTGTTTTCGTTGAGTAACTCTTTAAAACGAGATTCAAAACGCGGCAAGTCATCGGCGGCCAGATTTGCTAACATTTGTCGAAAATCTTCCGCGCTATCAATGGCCGCATCGGCTTCTTGCGTTTCCAGTGGGTACTCCGTAATGTAATCCGACATGACCTTGATAATGCGATCACGCAGGCGACTGATTTTTTGGTCGTCAGCATTGATTTTTTCTTGCAGCCATTTTCGCATATCCTGTTCTTTGTTATCGCAAGATTCAATGCTGAGCGTGTGTTCACCCAATGCCAGTTGGCGAAAATTATCCAGCGCATCAAAATAGTTTTTACTGGCCAAACTTTCCGGACTGTCTAAAAACACCTGAATTTCTTGGTATAGAGTTTCTGAGTCCTGTTTTTTCTGCTCTGTTCGAGAGCGATTATCTTTTGCCGCATCTAACTGCGTTATTGTTGTTTCGTGTGCTTGTTCCAGTTGCTCAAGTTTTGAGGTGAGTGTTTGCAATAAATTTGAGGCGGATTCCAGCTGCCGCAATTCGTCTTTAAGTTGCTCTATCGACAGTGATACGGGCTGCCAATCCAGCTCTTGAAAATCACGGTACTCTTCCAGTTTGCTCAGGGTGTCCAATGCTGTTTTTAGGGATTTAATTTGACTTTGCTGTTGTACGATTTGGTTCGCCAAATCAGCAATTTGATTTTGCAGTTGCTTTGCCTGAGCTTCCAAGGCTGCAATTTTATCTTTGTTACTCCAACCCAATACGTAACGACTACGATCATTAATATTGTGTCGATCATCTTTTTCATGCCGCCCACCGCCACTTTTAATTTGTCCGCTCTGAGTGATGGCGCGTTTTTCTCGACGAAATTGTTCGGTACTTGCGCAACAAGCAATGTTAAACCGTCGAGCAATTTCCTGCTCCAGCCAAAGATAAAATTGTGAGTCGGGTTTTATGGATAATTTATTAACGAGCGAATCAGGATGCAACGAAGGCAATGATTGATTGGCCGCTTCAGTGACACGGTAATAAACCAGGCGACCTCGTAGATGCGTTTTGTCTATCCAAACGGCAACTTGGTTATAGTGCTCGTCAGGCACAAGCAAAGACAGGCCGAAATTTCGCAATAGACGCTCTGCCGCGCCTTGCCAGGCTTTATCTTCTTCTCTTACCTGAATGAGTTCACCCGCAAAGGGGAGTTTTTCTTCGTCCAGTTGCAACGCTTCACATAACGCCGTGCGAATAATGATTTGATTTTGATCAATGTTACTGCGACGGGATTTTAGACTGGCAATTTCACTTTTCTGAGCCTCATGCAGTTCATTTTTATGTCGAAAGTCATAGCTGATATCCTGTAATTTGTTTTCCAGATCCGCTTCGTTTTTCTTGAGATTTTGTGATTTTTCCTGAAGCTCGGTTTGCTGCTGAATAAAACCCGCATCTGATTCTTGAGGCGTAATATCTAATGCTTTAAGTAGATCGGCATATCTTTTCGACTTTGATCGGCGTTGTTGCAGGCTTTGCCCTTTTTGTGAAATATCGAATTTGATGCGCTCAATGCGGTCGCCACCATTCTGTGCGATTTGCTGTTTAAGTTCGGCTTGCTGTCCCACTTGTTGTTGATGAACATCGCTCAGACGTTTGACCTTGTTCTTGTGTTTTTCCAGTTCAATAATCAACTTTTCAATACGCCGGGCTAAGAGAGTGTATTTATTATGGGAAAAATACACGTTTAGTGAATCCCGACATTGGCGCAACTCGGCCACGATTTTTGTTTGCTGTTGATACACATCGCAATCATCGACCAGCGGTGTCAGCAGGTTGATTTGTCGGCGAGCTTTAAGTACAGCGGCATGAGCGCGGCTCAGGTCGTCAAAATGCTCAATCAAGGCTTTAATGCGTGAGCCTGTATCAAAGGGTTCTAACATGTGTCCGCGTACAAACTCCGTGAGGTTACCTACGGACTTCATGGAAACCGTTTGATGAAAAAGATCCAAGGCTTGCTCGTTTTCGATGCCAAAACGCCGTCTGAACCAAGCGCTGTATTGTGGAAAACGATCCATGACTTCCACGCGGTTTTGGCGAAGTCGTTTGCGTAATGCTTTTATTTCACTGCCAAATTGTGAAAAATCTTTTGCAATCCCCAGCTCTTTTTCTGACCCGATAAAAAAACGTTCGGGTTGTCCTTGCAGCTCTTTCATCCAAAAAACTTGTGCCAAGGTAATTGTTTGATCATAGCCTTGATTGTAAAAAACGCCTAAGATAACCGAATAATTATTATGATCGCGCAAGGCAACAGGTTTGGCTTTACTTGAGTTATCATTGCGTTCAGATTTGTAATAACCGAGCACATAAGATTTCAGTGAACGTTCTTTATGGTCAGCGCCGGCAGCTTTGTTATAGGCGACGCGATTAGCGGGGACTAACAGGGTGGTTACGGCATCCACCAATGTGGATTTACCAGAGCCGATGTCGCCGGTTAACAGGCTATTTTTACCATTAAGATTCATTGACCAGACACGTTGATCAAAGGTGCCCCAGTTAAAAACCTCCAGACGTTTTAAACGAAAGCCCGACAAGGTATCATCATCGACAAAATTAAATCCTGGGCTATCTATAGTAACTTTACTAGGCATCATTTTTCTCAATGAGTTGTTGTTTGTACTGTTCGAGTTTTAAATCAAAATCTGCCAGCCACTGGGCATCGACAAAGGCTTTTAATATGCGCCGTACTTCGTAATGTTTTAATTGAACGGACGAGTTTTGTTTCAGTCGACGTAAAAATCCCAAGTCAACAACCTTGTTAATGTGTTGATCTATCTTGTCCACGAGTTTTGCATCATTGCTGCTGTCTGGTAAAAATATGCGCATTAAATCGATGATGTCGTCGCGAGATAAAATCAATCGGGTTTCACCACCACTGGCATCAAATTCGGCTAGTTTTTTTCGTAACAAGGCGAGCAACAGGCTAACGGGAAAAGACAATGGCCGCCGCGCAATTAAGCGTGGAACGGTTTTTTCTATTGGGTTGTCATCTGTGTCATTAATCTCATTTTTTCGAGAGCGGAAAAACGCATAGCCCTCTGACTCATCCAAAATCAATTCCAAGCCCAGCACCACGGCATAATCACGAACACGAGCTTGAAGGCTAAGTAATTGTTTCCAGCGAGCCGAGTCTGTGTCTTGGTAAATGACACCTTTTAAAAGTGCGATTAACAACACGGACAAGTCGGCAGTGTCGGGGTGAGTTGTGTTTTCAGTGTTAACGTCTGTTGCGGTGTTCATAGCAAACTACCTTAAAAAAATAACGCGAGGTAAACGTGCGCAGTGCGTTGTTGAAATGTCACTGTCATCCGCTGTTTGCCAGCTGATTTTATCTTCAATAGACTCATCAACAATAAACTTGAATCGATTGTGATCGGAATCATCGCCCGCCAATTCAAGATAAGCAACTAACTCTGCCAAGCCCTGTTTTATTGGGCGTGAAAGACAGAGATCGGTTAAAGATATTTGAGATTTGAGTTGCAGTGATTGCCGAATATGCCCAGCAATGGCGGCTTTGTTAATAACAATTTGAGAAAATAGTATACTGGAATCGAGTTTTTCATCACCGCTTTCAAGGCGAATATTGGCGATGCGGGTTTTTAACGGTGGCGTATAAAGCGGACGCTCCATGGGAATGTCGATGGTCGCTGAGCCTGAATCAATAAACATAAATTCATTGCCGATCTGAGTTGAAAAAAGTGATTCGCGTAAGCTTAATGTTTTGCTTTCGATACCTTGCAGAATGTTCATGATGCGCCGATTTTCCAGCCACGCCTGATCATCCAGAAAACGCCTGAGTTGCTGTGACAAGCGGGCAACCGTGCGCTGAGTATGTTCGCCAGCTTCCAGCCAGTCATAGTGAATCCGGCGGGTACGAGAATCCGGTTTAAGCTGGGTGATGGCTGGCAGTATCAGGACTTGTTCGAGCAGTTCGCTAAATTCCTCTTGCCGTGTGGGTGACATTAAAAAATCCCAGAAGGCACGAAAGCTATTGCCTTGGTCAGAACCGGCAATAGCATCACGTTCGCCCATGATTTCTTCCAGCAATTCTCCCTTGTCTCCCTGCCATTGCGCAATGCGTTCGCGCACACTGCGATCTAGCCCACGAAAGTTGTGCTCAACTTCTCTAAAGTCAGAAAGCAACTCTTTGGCTTGCTGGGTGAACTGCATAAAACGATCTCGCAAAGCCGTATCGTCAAGCAATGCAATATTGCCTTGTTTGACTTGGGCGATTTCACGGTCAATTTCATCACGGCGTTTTTGCAATTCTTGCAAACGCGCCTCGGGGTCATCGGTGCTACCTTTTTGAAGTTGTTTGAGTAAATCAAAAAGCGTTAAAAGGCGCGATTCGGTGCCAACAAAACTGCGCTCGTTTAAAGACTCCAGCCAGCCAATGGCTTTTTCTGTGGCAGGTGTCAGGTCAAACTGAACCTCATCGGAATCCTGACGATAAAACTTTCTCAGCCATCCTTTTTCTGGCGCTGCCCAGTCATTCAAATAATCCGCTGCCGATTTAGGAAAACTGTCGGGACCTTGTAATTCTCTGATGGCAAACAGCTCATCTTCCAACGCTTCGGTTAAATCGGCTTGAGCAAGCACACGAACATTAGGTGCAATATAGGCCGTTTGCAAAAAACTGGCAATTAAGGGGGCATGAGGACTTGCCAACAAACGCCATGCAGGATGGTTTTGGCGTAAGGTATCGAGAGATTGGTAGTCGAGGCTCATGAGGTCTGGTTAAACTTTCAGTATATAAAACGTACAACCTTTATTATACCCCAAATCCTGAAAGTGCCTATACCTGATGAATCGTCGATTTTCAAATCCTGAATTCGTATGATAATTGCCTAACTGCCACAATATGCGTCATACTTTAATTCATGCAAACAGAAGCACTCTATCATTTCATTTTAAAACTGAAAGCACGTCACCCATATGTGTTGCAAAGCGGTAATAACAATAAAGAGATCACAGGCTTGTCGATACAATCACTCGCCTATGCAGATGCTCTACTCCGACACAGTCTATTGCGGCCACAACTCAAACCACTGCCTCTGCAAGTGGCTGTGATTGGCCCGACCCAATCAGGCAAAAGCACGGTTGTTAATCTTTTGGCCGGTATAGAGGCTGCAAAAGCCAACCCTCTCGCGGGCTTTACTCGTCATGCTCAGGGTTTCACAACAGAGCACCTCACTGAAGCCATTAGCTCATCAATTGGCAAACTCTTTCCCAACTGGAAATGTTTACCTCCCGAGCAACTTAGCAACCAGCAACTCGACAGCTACTCATTAGTTCAAATAGCATCCGAAACTGTTTTTTCAAACCAACCCTCTATTATTTGGGATACACCTGATTTTGATTCCGTCAGCTCGCGTGAATATCGCACCACCGTACCGCAACTCTGCGCCATCGCTGACCTTATTGTTTTAGTCGTCAGCAAAGAAAAATATGCCGATCAGACAGTCTGGCAAACATTAGATTTAATTGCACCAATCAATCGGCCACTGATCGTATGCATCAATAAAACCTCCCCTGATGCGGCAGATATTCTCGTATCTTCGGTTAAAAAACGACTGGAAACAGCGCAGATTAATTATGAAGCCGTTGTCACACTGCCATATATAGAGACAGATGAATTACTCTTGGCCGATGCCAGCCAAAACCTTAGAAAACAGGCTCATGATGCACTGCCAAACACACCACAAATTTCATCATCCGTCGCATTAAAAAACAGCCTGCAACGTGACTGGGAAAGCTGGCTTACGCCCATTCGCCAGGAAGTGAAGGCAGAAAAAATTTGGCAAAGCGAAGTCAAACAAGCAACGAATGATACGCTGGAAATTTATAATCGGGATTATCTGCAAAACCCGCACTACTCTGAGACATTACAAAAAGCAATTATACAGCTGTTGGCATTGCTTGAAGTTCCCGGTATCGCCAGCACACTCTCCACGGCCAGGCAGATCGTCACCTGGCCCGGCAGGAAAATATTTTCGCTATGGCAAGAACAACGTCAGTCAAAATCAGCGGACAACACACCCGACAATGAAACAGCCGTCATTAATGAAGCGGTGCTGCACACACTAAGAGCTCTGCAAAATAACTTAATGGAGCAGCGGTCAGGCACAGATCAAAGCGCACAATGGCACCGTGCACTGTCCCAACAATTACAACAAGAAAAATCGGCCATCATTCAAACGGCTGATCATGCCATTAAAAGTCATCTAACGGCTTTTGAACCTGAAATAGATGCGGCGGCTGAAAAACTTTATCTCTACCTGCAAGATCACCCTGTTGCACTTAACAGCCTGCGGGCCACACGCATCACCACAGACGCGGCTGCTGTTGTACTCGCAGTCAAAAGTGGTGGCATCAATGTTTATGATCTTGCCATCGCACCTGCGGTGCTCTCTTTTACCTCTTTTCTTACTGAAAGCGCTGTCGGTAATTACATGAAGAGTGTAGAAAAAGAGTTAA
Source organism: Gammaproteobacteria bacterium (assembly GCA_021648145.1). Taxonomy (NCBI): domain Bacteria; kingdom Pseudomonadati; phylum Pseudomonadota; class Gammaproteobacteria; species Gammaproteobacteria bacterium. Next base: position 13,466 of record JAKITI010000012.1, on the reverse strand, counting down.
AGCAGAAGCAACTCACCTCAGTAGAACACCACATCATTGATCAATTACTCAACCCCAAGTTCATAGAGTTAACAACCAACATGCCCAATGATGGCCTATATCAATTCAGCGCAGAAGAGCTGGAAAAAGCGGAACAAGCGATGGAGCAACTGGCTCAATGAACCCTGATGATGATAAACAACAACCACTGGAAAAATTAAAAGCCTGGGCAATTCAAGCACAGCAAGCAGGCTGGATCAATCAAGCAGACGCGCTATCGCTGGATAAAATTGAACAACAACATGCAGAGCAGCTATTTGAAGCAGGCCATCAGCGGCCACTCATTGTCGCCCTTTTTGGTGGCACAGGTGTCGGCAAAAGCAGTTTATTGAATCGTTTGGCTAACGCACCGATTGCACGAGCCGGTGTAGAGCGCCCCACTTCTCACGAAGTCACGCTGTATCTGCATCAAGATTATCAGCTTAAACCACTGCCCGAAGAGCTCCCCACCGAGCAAATCAGTATCAGCTATCATCAGGATGACAGTCGCCGTTTAATCGCGTGGCTTGATATGCCAGATATTGACAGCACTGCGACCCAAAATCGTGATTTAGTTCTCAGCTGGCTGCCTTATATCGACTGGTTGGTGTACGTCGTCAGCCCTGAGCGCTATCAAGATGATGTTGGCTGGCATTTTTTACAGCAACGCGGCCATCGCCATGCCTGGCTGTTTGTTATGAACCACTGGGATGAAGGGACAAACGAACAGTTTGATGATTTCAATGATCGTTTGCAGAGTTCAGGCTTTTCAAACCCGACCATTTTGCGTACAAACTGCTCAGACATTCACAATAGCAGTAAAAACAAAGATGATTTTCAACGTTTAGAAAGTACAATTAACCAAGCTTTGCAGACACACGGCCTAGAGGTATTACAGCAAATTAGCCAACAGGCTCGAGCCGATGATTTTAAAAATCATGTCGCCCATCTCCATAAAGCTATGGGTTCAAAAGAGCTTTGGGACTCCCACCAAAAGCAATGGCAAAACACGGTCGAGGCACAGCTATCCAAGCTGCAAGAGTTGCTTGAAACCCAAGCCAATATTGTTAAACAATCACTTTTACTGGAAGCCACCCAGCAAAACCTGTTGGGCAAAAACCAGAGCAGCCCACCTTTGCCGTCCGTACAAACACTCACTGATGCGCTGCGTACCGCACGAAGTGACCGTTTGATGAGTGATATCGCCGTTGAACTACAAAACAGCTTGCGTCAATCAAACTTGCCTGACCACCCATTTCAGGCTCCACTCAATCACTTTACAGCAACGGCTCATCAACAACTGAATGAATCCATAGAAATTCACATCACAGCCGCACTCGCCAAACCAGGCACACTGCTGCAACGAATACTATACAAATTAACAGGTTTTCTGAGTGGCCTGCTGCCTCTTACCGCCGCCGTATGGGCCGTTTATCACGTTGTCACTGGTTTTTACAGCGGTACTCAGGGAGATAATATTTTTTTGGGTGTTGATTTTGCTGTACACAGCGGTTTATTAATTGGTCTGGCCTGGTTGATTCCCTGGTTTTTGCAACGTAAACTTCGCCCATCACTTGCCTCAGCCGCTGGGTGTGGGTTGCACCAAGGCATTCACTCAGGCATAGAAGAATTAAATAGCTCACTACAAACCCTGTGGAGCAATACCAACACCGAGCATGGTGCTTTACTCGAAGAACTCAAGCAAATAAAAAGCGATCAAATAGAACTATTAAAAATACCTGACTCACTCAACAACCTGATACAAAAGAAAGCGTAAGTAACAATACTGTAACTTTGCATATTTAATGTTAAACTTTAAATATGCAAAGTTACGTTACTCGGCAAAAAGAAGATATAATCAAAAAACACCTGCTCTCTTTCCCATGTGTTGCACTTCTTGGTGCGCGACAGGTAGGTAAATCTACGCTCGCCAAAAAAATCATTTCTAAAATTGACAACTCAATTTATCTTGATCTTGAAGACCCCCGAGATCTTGCAAAACTACAAGATCCCTTAACCTTTTTAGAGGCCAACAATCGCTCTCTTATCTGTATTGACGAGGTACAGATGTACCCCAATCTTTTTAGATTTTTCAGATCTTATCTGGATCAAAGCGGTCGCAAAGGGCAGCTTCTTTTACTCGGCTCTGCCTCTAGAGATTTAATCAAACAGAGTTCAGAAACTCTGGCTGGAAGAATCTCCTATATTGAAATATCCCCATTTTCAGCCTATGAAGTTAAAGATTTCAAAAGGCTATGGCTACAAGGCGGATACCCGGATAGTTACCACTTAGAATCTGAAATTAGTTTTGACTGGCGAATTAACTACATTAGAACATTTTTAGAGAGGGATATTCCTCAACTGGGATTTAATATTCCGGCGGAAACCTTAAAAAAATTCTGGACTATGCTTGCTCACCTGAATGGTTCTGTTTTAAATGCCTCAACGCTGGCCTCCTCTATGGGCGTAAGCTCACCCACTATAAAAAACTATTTAGATATTTTAGAAGGTACCTTTGTTATTCGGCGGCTCAAACCTTTTTATAGCAATACAAAAAAAAGATTGGTTAAATCTCCAAAAATATACATCCGAGACACCGGTATTATTCACTGCCTGTTGGGAATTGAAACCTATAATGACCTTCTTGGTCACCCCGCTTTAGGAAACTCTTTTGAAGCCATGGTAATCTCTTCAATATTGGAAAAATTTCCTCGCTATAATGCCAGTTTTTATCGCTCTTCAAGCGGTGCGGAGATAGATCTTATTCTGGAAAAGGGAAAGAAGAGGGTTGCAATAGAGATAAAATCCTCTTCTGCACCCACACTAACAAAAGGTTTTTTTGAAGCGTTAAAAGTCATATTACCCGAGCATGCATTTGTTATTGCTCAAGTTAACCGTTCTTTTCCAATAAAAAATGAGATCTGGGCACACAATCTACAAACGGTTTTAGATATGGATCTTTGATTAGCCCAAAAATAAGTAACAACCCTTATTCTTCTTCAACAACACGTTATATAGAGTTCAATCATTAATCAAATCATCATGGGAGATAAATCATGGGTAATTTTTCCAACACAAACCGTTGGAGTTTTTTACGATTAGGTGGCTTTGACCAAGTACAGCTAAAGGACGGCAATGACCTCGCCTCACTTGATAAGCTTGATCAAAAACTATGGGCGGCTCTAAGCTGCCCAACACGGGGCATCGAGTTTGATGAAAACACACTGGATCTCATTGACACCGATGGCGATGGCCACATCCGCGCCCCGGAAATTCTTGCGGCTGTACAATGGGCCGTCTCTGTGCTTAAAAACCCGGATGACCTTCTCAATAATAGAGAAGAGTTACCACTCTCCGCCATTAACACCGAAACTGAAGAAGGAGAGAAACTCCTACAGTCAGCCAAACAGATTTTAAGCAATCTCGGCAAAGCGGATGCAGAGTCGATCACGGCTGAAGATACCTCAAACACTGAAGAGATATTTGCCGGTACGCACTTTAATGGTGACGGCATTATACCTGTTGAAGCCGCAACAGAAGAAAAAATTCAAACAGTCATTCAAAATATTATTGATTGTCTGGAAGCTGAAAAAGACCTCAGTGGCGCAGATGGCATTTCACAAGAAAAAACTGATCTATTTTTTGAATCGGCTCAAGCCTTTTCTGACTGGTGGAAAGTCGCGGAGGAGGATGCCAAAAATATCCTGCCTTTTGGTGATAAAACAGCCGCCGCAGCCACTACCTTTGAAAAGATCAAAAATAAAGTGGATGACTATTTCACACGCAGCCAGCTCGCACAGTTTGATGAAACAGCCACATCCCCACTCAACCCGGCACAATCAAAATATGAATCTTTAGCTGAAATTGATTTGCAAGCCTCTATGGAAGAAATTGCCGGGCTGCCATTAGCACGAATTAAAATAAATAGCCCTCTGCCACTCAAAGAAGGGGTTAACCCTGCATGGGCAAATACTGTTACGCAATTAAACAGTGACATTATTGCCCCTCTATTTGGTGAAAAGTCACATCTAAGCTTTGACGAATGGCAAACGATAAGCGGGAAATTTTCTGCTTATGAGTCTTGGGAAAAAGAGAAAAAAGGGGCAGAAGTTGAATCTCTGGGTATTGAACGTATTCGTGAAATTTTAAGTAGCAATGCCCAAGTTGCTATTAATAGCCTGATTGCAACAGACAACGAACTTAAACCTGAATCTGACTCCATTGCATCTGTTGACAGACTGGTACGTTATCATCGTGATTTAAGTGTTTTATTACGTAACTATGTCTCTTTTGCTGATTTTTACAACCCAGATAAAAAGGCAATTTTTCAAGCAGGAACGCTCTACCTTGATGGACGCAGTTGCGATCTTTGCGTTCACGTTGAAGACATTGCAAAACACAGTGCAATGGCCTCATCAAGTCGTGTCTATATCGCTTATTGTGAATGTACTCGCCCTGGCAGTGATGAAAAAATGACGATTGCAGCCGCTTTTACTGATGGTGATTCTGATCATTTGATGGTGGGCAGAAACGGTATTTTTTATGACCGTGACAATAAAGACTGGGATGCCACGATTGTAAAACTTATCGAACAACCCATCAGTATTCGCCAAGCATTTTGGTCACCTTACAAACGTGTCGCTAAAATGATTGGCTCTCAAATCGAAAAAATGGCCTCATCAAGAGATAAAGCCATTGACTCAAAAGCGGCATCTGGCATTACAGATACAGCGGCGGGAGCAGGTAAAGCACCCGCTGCTTTTGATATTGGAAAGTTTGCAGGTATCTTTGCCGCAATCGGTCTGGCTCTTGGTGCACTTGCTGCAGCATTGGCCGCAGTATTATCAGGATTTTTAGGGCTTAGCTGGTGGCAGATGCCACTCGCACTTATCGGTGTGATGTTATTAATCTCTGGCCCTTCAATGCTTCTCGCATGGCTGAAGTTAAGACAACGTAACTTAGCCCCTATACTTGATGCTAACGGCTGGGCAGTGAATACACGAGCCAAACTAAATATTCCATTTGGTAAATCACTCACCAAAGTTGCAGAACTTCCTGCAGGCGCAAAACGCTCAATGAAAGATCCATTTGCTGAGAAAAAGCGCCCTTGGAAAACCTTGATTGTGATTTTTGCTCTATTAGGTGGTGGTGGAACAGTGCTTTGGCAAAATGGAACGCTTCAAGAATGGCTGAAACCCATTGCACCATCATGGGTCGAAAAAATTGGCGGGCAAACAGATGATGCTCAAAGTATAGAGGGAGAGTCAACGGAGATCGTACAACCTGCTGAAACACCACTTATTGAAGCCCCTGAGAGCGGTAGTGAAATTGAAATTCCAGCTGATTCTCAACAAAGTGATGAAATCAAGCCGACACCATAATTTTTCGGCTGATAACCTCATCAAAAAGGGGCAATATTGATATTGCCCCTTTTTTTTTCACTAATTACTCAACTTTTGGCTTACGCGACCGATACATGAAGATAGCCAAAAAATAATAATTTTTTCCATTCGTTTTTTGTTGTTTCAAATGGGGATTCACATGATTAATAAACTATTTGCCACACTACTGCTGTTGGTATCATCAGTTTCTGTTACATCTTGGGCCAGTAGCCCACCTCCTCCAGTCAACCAAAACCTTGGTATGCCTGATGCCATATCAAACAATATGACTGCCAATGATTGTGGCGGCTGTCATTTCAACCCTGACACAGCACCCGCCCCCGTCAAGCTTGGTTACTTACCCGATAGACATCACCTTCGGGTAGATACCCCTATTGAAGCGTATTCAGCCTCCCCCTTTCCCGAGAAATCCACAGATGGTAACCATAAATGCATCACCTGCCACTTAGTGGACTGGGTTGAAGACCCATCCCGACCCTTGGGTGGATATTTCAAGTTTGCACTTGAACCAACCGAGCCTGAATTTCGAGACTGCCTAAGCTGTCATAAACAAGTACCGGGAATTACATCGGTTCATCATCTAACTAAAAAAGCACAAGCGGCAGAGTGTAACGCCTGTCACGGCAGTTTGATCAATGATCCCAATGGTGAATTATGGGAACTGAGAGTCATCCCTTCCATGAGTCCTAATCCAGGTTTTGGTGATGGAGGTTTTGGTGCAACCGGAAATAGAACTGGGGGCTGTCGCTATTGCCATAATGGTGGCACAGATGATGTCACAGGCAGAGTTGTACCTGGCCCTAACGCTAACATGTTAACTCATCATGGAACTGGGCTTGGCCAGCCAGGTAGTGGCACAGTACATACCTGCAATCTGTGTCATGACGCTACGCCGCCAAACCATACATTACAAGGCTGTGTTCGATGCCATGCCCCAACCTCGCTGCACACTATCCAGGCTGATTCAGATGGTAATGGAACCGTATGGAGCTACGGCGAACAGCGGTTTTTTGGACATATCGGTTCTTCCTGGGACTGCATGGGCTGCCATGAGGGCGGCAGCAACATCGCAAGGTCTACCATGGTTACCGAGGCTACGGATGAGAGACCTTTGTTCGGTCCGATCCTTCCCGAAATTGAACAGATAAATACGGCGAAAATACTTGAAGGAACATCCCCAATACTATTGTTTTCAGGTACGGGGTATCTGGAGGCAACAGCTGGGAAAGGTATTTCCACTCGAATTGTTTTAACTCCAATAAACAGTGAAAACCCAACCATCGAGGTCACGCCGACGAATCTCTCTTTTACAAGCATGGAAGTGCAGATTCCCTCAACCTTGCTACCAGGCAACTATAACGTTAGTGCTGCGAACGGAACTTCTGCAAGTGCCCCACTCAATCTGGTAGTAACTCCTGTCGTGAATATAAACTCTGTCAGTTGTAATAGCGGCACCGTCACCATTGATGGATCTGGTTTTAGCCGCTATCTGGATGTGGTGGGTTCTGGAACCGGGGTTGTCGATATCGGTACATCGCAACAGTGCGATGTTCAATCCTGGACAGATAGTAGAATTATTGCTGATTGTGCATCAAGTGCTGTTGACAACATCCGCATCAATAGTGTTTTTGGTGATGCATCCGCCAATACTGATTGTGAAACAGGCCGCCCCGATTGGTGGTCTCTTTGGAGCTGGTTTGCTTCTTGGGGTTGGTCAGGGCGCTAAACTAAAATTCATCCAGTTTTTATATTTTTTTTAACTCATTTTCATTAATAGTAGTTTTCACATAAAAATAAGTTGGAATAACGCAGAGAAAATACGCTATAAGCGCAATAACTATCACACCGACTCTTGTTGAAGCTTCATCAAAAACTCCATACATGTAAAGTAGACCACTTATTGTCAACAATAAGGTTACACACATTTCTAAAAATACACGCCTTTGATATGAGGTCATTCTTTTGCTCTCTAATTTTTTGCAATGCTCAGCCAAATTCAATGCCAACGTATGTTGAAGCCGATCAACTTCGTGCTTATATTCTTTAACACTTTAACGTGAAAAACAGGACTCGGTGGTGTACATCCTAAACAATCAGCAGGATGACACCCTCCTTTTTTTTTATCTTTATTTTTTTCATCTTCTTCTTTTATTTTTTCGTATGCTAACGCACATAAATTAAATTGATTTTTTATATTTGACCACCCCTTAAACACTCCTTTTTTTTCTATTATATTTACCACAGATGCCGAGCAAGAATCTGTTTTATGCAGCATATAATATGCGCATTTATAGCCTTTATAAGGAGAAAGATATTTTTGATATATCTTTATAGATAGTATTGATAAGTTTTTCAATATTTTCCTATACTTCTCATCTAACAACTTTATGATTTGTGGATTACGGTGACAGCTTACTAAATACACTTAACTACTTTCCACCTTTCTTTACTCCAACCACAAATTAACCTGTTTCACATCTGACAGCGACAGTTGCCCAGCTGATTCTTTTAATCTGAGGCTATTCAAAACATAATCATAACGTGCCCGCTGATAATCACGCTGGCCGCGATACAGCTCTCTATTGGCTTGTAAAACATCAAATGTGGTGCGCATACCCGCGTTATAACTCGCCTCTATTGCAATATGCGCCTGTTGATAAGAAACAACCGACTGCCGTAGTGATTGCACTCGTGCAATACTTGCCATCACACCCAGATACGCTTCCCGAGCCTGACCTCGTACTTCCCGAATCGTCGCTTCCATTTTCGCTAAATTCTGCTCGTATTGCGCCACTGCTGTGCGCGAACGCGCACTCACCATGCCGCCCAGGTAAATCGGCATATTCAATTGCAATCCTACCGTACGATTTTCAGTTTCACTATCGCCAAAATTACCGCCCCCTGAAATTGATTTTGAATACCTTGTCACCAAATCCAGAGCAGGATAATGGCCCGCTCTTTGCTTGCGTATTTCTCGCCTCAATACTTTATTATTATGGCGCAATGCAACCACCTGCAAATTATCACTGAGTGCTAACGCTTGCCATTTTTCAGTGCCAACAGGAGTCGGCGCGTCCATAACAAGTGATTCTTTTAACGGGATAAGTTTTTCATGATACTGGTCTGTAATTTTACGCAATGATTCCAGGCTATTCGTTAGCTGATTTTGCGCTTCAATCTCTGAGGCAATGGTCGAATCCAGCCGCGCCTTTGCTTCATAAACCTCAGTAATGGCAGACAGCCCGGCATTTAATCGACTTTCAACCTGCTTAAGCTGTCTTTGAATCGCCTGTTTTTCTGCGGCCATAAAGCGCAAATTATCTTGCGCCGCCAGCACATCAAAATAGCGCTCCGAGACTCGAATGATTAAAGATTGCTGCGCTGCAATTAACTCAGCATCTGCCTGATTGATACGATCATTGGCTTGTTTAAAGGCAACGATGTTTTCAAAGCGAAACAGTGATTGATTTAAGGTCACAGAATAACCATAACTATTGTAGTCTTCTTCTCCATCAAACTGAGAGAGACCATACCTGCGTTTTTGAGAATTATCTGTCGTATTGGCGCTAACATTAATGTTTGGTAATAAGGGCGAGCGGTCTTGTCGCTTCATTTCCACTGCAATTTCATAGGAAATTTCAACCTGCTTTAATTCAGGGTCAGATTCCAGTGCCAGCGTATAAACATCCAAAATATTTTCGGCGGCAAAACTCTGCATCGAAACAGACAGCAACAATAAACCCTGAAGTATTCTCACTATACTGCTCCAGGCGGTGACGTGAATGGCGGTGAATTTTGTGCTGATAAATCAATCACCCGATCAGCCAAAGCAATGGTCTCGCGTCGGTGCGCAATAATAACTCGCGTGATCGGCATCTTTTTGATCGTTTCATTAATCATGCTTTCAGTATTTGTATCAAGGTGACTGCTGGCTTCATCCAAAAATAGTATTTTAGGCTTCACATACAATGCTCTGGCCAGAAAAATCCGCTGTTTCTGACCGCCCGATAGCGTTGTCCCCATATCACCAACCAGACTGTTATACGCCATCGGCATCTGTGCAATTTCATTATGAATGGCAGCCATCTGCGCCACTTGTTGCACGCGCTGAAGATCCATTTGCGGGTCTGAAAATGCGATATTTTCAGCGATTGAACCAGCCACCAAACAGTCTTCCTGCATCACAGCAGCGATTTGTGAACGAAGTGCTGACTTATCGAACTGTGAAATATTTTTGCCGTCATAGCAGACTTCACCGGAAGCAGGGTCGAGCAACCCTAACATCACCTTGAGAAGCGTTGATTTGCCGCAACCGGATGCACCGACGATCACCACAGTTTCACCAGAATCTATTTTAAAACTCAGGTTTTCAAACACATACGGTTCATTTTCAGAGTAGCGATAACTGAGGTTTTTAACCTCAATTTCACCTTTCAAGCCAACTTTTGAATCCAGCAACTCACCGGTATGTTGCTCAGGCTTGGCATGCACAATATCTGAGACACGCTCCAGATCAACCCCCGCCAGTTTAAACTCAACAATCATATTAATCAGTGCCGAAATTTTTCCTGTAAACTGACCTTGATAGGAGAAAAATGCATACAACATGCCCACTGAAAAAACAGATGCCATAATCTCCTGAGCGCCTACCCAAACAATCAATATGCCTGCAACGGGAAAAACAGTTTGATTTATGGCCGATATAATAATTCCTAACTTACCCAGTTTAATGCCCGCATTCAGTGACGCTGAGTAATTGTTTAACCACAGGGATTCACGCTGACTCTCTTTTGAAAACAGCTTGATCGTTTGAACGGCGCGAACCGTCTCCATAAAATTGGTACTCTCCTTTGCAGAAAGTACGATGAGCTCCTGTTTGTATTGCTCGTTTAAACGATAGGTGACAACACGAACAACGATATAAATAAATACTGCAACGAGTACGATGAATGCCAGTTTAGGGCTATAAATAAACATCATCACCAATGTTGTCAAGGCCATAATGCCATCGACAATGCTGGCAATCAGCCCCTGAGTAAACAGACCGATCACACTGCGCAGTGAGCCAAAACGCGAGATGATATCTCCCAGATGCCGTTTCTGAAAATAATCCAGTGGCAAGCTCAGTAAATGCCGCAACATATTCGCTAAAAGCTGCACATCCAGCGTTGAGTTCAGATAGAGAATTACCCAGGAACGCAATGTCGTTGCCGCCATCTGTATCAAAGCCAACATGCCAAAACCTAATGCCAGCGCCATCAACAGATGTTCATCCGATGATGCAATCACATGATCCACCGTGATCTGCATAAAAAATGGCGAGACCAGAACAAAGACTTGCAACACCAGTGACAGCAATAGAATCTGAAGCAGCGCCCGCTTTAAACCCGTCACTCCTTTTAATAGTTCGGTGACTTTGACTCGTTGAATATCTGATTTTTTTTCAAACTCATTGGTCGGAGTCAGCTCTAGTGCCACCCCAGTGAATGATTCAGACACCTCTTTTAGCGATAAAACTCTGCGGCCACGCGCCGGATCATGAATCACCACGCTATTGCCACGCACGGATTCAAGCACCACGAAGTGATCCAGATTCCAATGCAATATTGCAGGGCACTTTAAATTACAAAGCTCATCAACCTCCAGTCGCAACGCTCGCGGCATAAAATGAACTTTGCCTGCCGCCTGCATCATATCTTTCAGTGATAAACCTTTGAGTGAACTGGGCAAATATTGCCTGATCGCCTCAATGCTCATCTTATGCCCATGATAAGAAGAGACCATTGCTAAACAGGCAGCGCCACATTCGGCCAGCTCTGATTGCAAGACTATGGGCAGGCGTTTTGATGGAAATGAAAATTGCAGTAACTCAACCGGATTTTTCATCAGCCGCGCCCTCGCAAACTATACAAAGGCTCTAACACCCAATCAATAATACGGCTACGATGCCGCACAATATCGCCTTGCAATAACATACCCACTTGCAGATAGTGTTCACGGCCAAACGCGGTGACGGTTTGTTTATTCAACGTAACCGACACCTTATAAACAGGCTCTGTAACATCAACCGGCAACATTACTTCACCTGGAATGATGATGTTTTTGGAAACCTGCTCAACAACGCCGCCGTGCAGTCCAAATTTTTGATAGGGAAAAGCATCAAAACGAATTTTCACCTCTTGCCCCACCTCCAGAAATCCAGCCGCGCGTGTCGGCACATAAAGGTCTGCTTTGAGTGCCACATTTGCGGGCAAAATGGTTAACAACGGAGTCTCTGGCTTGATCGTATCACCGACTTTATAGATGAGTGATGTCACTCGACCCGAGGCGGGGGCGATGATGGTATAGCTTTGGTTGCTGCGAATTTCGGCAAGGCGCTGCCGCAAATCAGATAGTGATTTTTCATAGGATAATATGTTTTGATCAAGCTCAACCGGCAGTTTTTTAAGCTCAGTGGATAGTTGCCATCTTCTATTAATACTATTGGTAAGGCTTCGCCGGAGCTGCTCCAGCGCCACTTGGCTATCCAGATGCACCTGATAGCTTTTGGTATATTCTGTTTTAGGAACAAATTGTTCTTTGGCTATTTTTTTCAGACGAACCACATCTCCGCCATAAAGCGCCACACGCGTTTCATGCAGGGAAATTTCATTTTTAATTGAAGTAATTTCCTGGCGGGTGTATTTGAGTTGATTTTGAATATCTGTTTTACGCAGTTTTGACAGGGTTTTTTGTTCTGAAATCTGGGATTCGATGATGCCAATGGACTTTTCTGTCTCTTCAGCCACCAGAGCTTGAACTTTTTCACCGCCACCCAGATGGCGCTCTGTTGATACAAAATAGATCACATCACCTTCACTGACTTCATCGCCTTCATTAATTGCACGAGACAGCACAATGCCGCGCTGCGGCGCATAGACTTTGACTAACCCTGACTGAGGGTTCACTACCCCTTGAACGGTCTCTTTACTGGCGTACTTACCAAAGTATAAAAACAGACCCAGCGCGACTACAAATATTACGAGCAGCGCGGTATATATTGAAAAAGAGATGGGGCGAATCAGAACCACATCGCCAAAAAAATTCTCGTCACGCTTTTTATCGCTAACTTCGGAGCGGAATAGGGACATTTTATTACTTCTCTGTCAGACTATATTTTTCATATTTATTAAGTTGAAAAAATGCACTTTTTAAATCGTAAAGAGAAGATATGCTCAGCCCAAAAAACCAAAGAACAACAGTAAGAAAAATATCCGTAACATTAAAAAAAACTACTGAAATAGAATAGAGAAAAAGAATTAAAGGAGTCAAAATAATTGACAAATAAAAAGACTTTTTATTTGTTACGCTTTTATAATGCATATAGGTTGCATCGTACCATTTTCTTTTTTTTACATCTATTGCATTACTTCCATATTCAAGTATTTTAAAATAAATATGTCGCAACGAATAGAACATGAAAACAGCAAGTATCTGCGTTATCAAAATAATCATAATTAAAAAAACACTATAAACGTCAAATAAAAATACATACAACACATAAATAAATGATGCTGAATATATTGACACTACAACAAAGAATTCTAACGGGTTATGTGAAATCCGTTCTGCAAATTGGTATAACTTATTCGTCATAATTTACCTTTCGCCACATCTACAAAATGTAAGCTTTGTATTAAGGAAGAGAGTTATAAATCGCTCCTCCAAAATACGGTGTAAGCTTTTGTATTAAGGAGGAGGATTACTCCAAAAGATAATCAGTATTGGTAATTAACTATAGATTTATTGGTTTTTTATACTATTCATCAAATAGGTAAAAATCTAAAGCCACCTTAAATTAGCAATACCAGATAATCAGTTATTTAGATCACGCTATCTTCCAGAGCCATAGCCCTCATTACCAGGAGGAGTGTAACCATTCTGACTGAGAGATTTTTTCCTTGAAAATTAGGATTGACCTTGACAATCTGCTTGGCTTTTTTTTATTGTGCTTACTACTGTATTTCGACTGATTCCAAGTACTCGAGCAGTATCACGTATGCCACT